>CANFSB010000159.1 GCA_947449495.1 Pseudomonadota bacterium | reverse complement strand
TCGATCGTCTTATCGCGATGCCGATTGATCACACCGATACGCATCTTGACCGTTACCGGCACACTGACCACAGCACGCATGGCTGCAACACAATCGGCCACAACCGCCGGCTGTTCCATCAGGCAGGCACCAAACGCACCACTGCTGACGCGATCACTGGGACAACCGCAGTTGAGGTTGATTTCGGTGTAACCGACGTCTTGGCCGTAGCGCGCAGCCTCTGCCAACTGCTGCGGATCACTACCCCCGAGTTGCAAAGCGACCGGTTGTTCGACCGGCGAAAACCCCAGCAGGCGTGCGCGATTGCCGCGCACCACTGCGGCGGCTGTAACCATCTCGGTATAGAGCAGTGCGCGCGGCGAAAAACAGCGCAGGTACCGCCGGCAATGCCGGTCGGTCCAATCCATCATTGGAGCAACAGAGAACTTGGGCCACATGCCGGCTGTGTAACACGAGCCGGCAGCTTCACCAACGATCAAGGACGACAGACGAAGCTCGCTGCCGAATTGAGGTCACCACTGCCGCTGTAATGCGGCCATGCCGGATAGCGGCACACCGGACGCGTGCGACCTGCAGTGGCCTTGTTGGCATCGACGGCCAGCAGTTCGCCTGGGGCTTTGCCCTGCTCAACCCACGCTTCCAGTGCATCGAGCGAGGCCATGCGCGCCGCAAAGGGCCCTGTGACATGACCGGTGCCAGGCAAGGTGTAGAAGCGCAAAAAGCCCTCAAGTGCCTTGGCGTCATAGCGCTTTTGCAGACGCTCGTAGTACTGCAATGAGCTGTAGGGCGTAATGAAGTCATCGGCCAAACCATGGAACCAGATGAGCTTGCCACCGCGCTTGCGATAACCATCGAGGTTGGTGTCGTTAGCACTCATGCTGTGCGCCAACTCGCGGATGCGCGCCTGATAGGCCTTGGGATCAAACGACTGGTACACATCCAGGTTCGCATCTTGGGCAATGGCCATACCCAAGGTTGCTGCACCAGGTGCGTATTGCAGGGCCTGCTTCGGACCAGCACCGCCAAGAATGTCGCCACCGCCATCTTTAAAGGTGGAGCCGGCAAACGGCGTCCACTTGGGGAAGGCTGCTGAACCCACATCATCGGCAAAGATCGAGAAGCCCGGCTCGTAGGGCTTGTCGATTGCGTTGAGCGCCTGCAACTGCGCATCGGACAAGCAGCTATCGCCAGTGTCTGCGCCGCCGGCACAGCGCAGCGGATTGCCCTCGCGCAACTGTTTCAGTTCGGCATTACGAGCCTCGCAACCGGCGAGGTTGCTGATAATCCCATCGGTCGCGCCATCGAGTGCATCGCAGCGCGCATACACAGTGTCTACAACAAACTTCGCCTTGGCCGGGTTGATCCAGCTCTTGCCGTCGTTGGCCTGCAATGCCTTGGCATAGTTCCAAGCCGACAGATGCAGCATCACGACGTTGTGCGCGGGATACCCGGCGACCACACCGTCATAGTCCTGCGGATAGCGCTGCATCACATCAAAGCCTTCGTGGCCGCCCTGCGATGCACCGATGAAGTACGAGTGTGCTGCCTTGCCGCCGTAACGTGCCTTGACCAGCTGCACCGCGACGTCGTGAGTCTTCTTGAGTTGCAAGTGGCCATAGTTGGCCAGCGCCTCGGCATTGAGATAAAAGCGGCCATCAAAGCCGATAGTGCTCTGGTGGCCCGAATCACTGCCCAGCGTGACGTAACCGCGTTTGATCGACGAGGCCTCGCCGTCGGGCTGACGGCTATACGGCCCCAATCCAGTTACCACCGTACCGTTGAGGCCACCACCGCCGTACTGCAGCAGCTTACGGTTCCAATTGGTAGGCAGGTTCACCTGGAACAGGATATCCGGTGCCTTGGGATCAACCGGATGGATGGCGCCCTGCACTTTGCAGTACTCACCATGCACATTGCCGGCTGCATCAGCAGCGATCAGTTGGGCCGCCGTGACGACGGCACCCGTCGTGGGTTTACCGATGTCGCGCGCGGCAACCTTGAAGGACGCAATCTGCTGGCAGGCAGCTGCAGCATCGGGCGCCGCGGCCATCGCGCCGGCGGCCGGCAAAGCCAGCAATGCGGCAAGCCACAACCGATTAAATCGGGCCCGTTCAAAACCAGTGCGCTGATGCATGCGATCCCCCGCTAAATGCTGTTGTGGCGGTACCGGCTGCTAGGCCAGCCCAGGCGAAGCTTCAGCGGCAAGGCCATTTTCGTCAATGTTTCATTCATTCTGCTGACGTAGTGGATTGCCCTGTGGCAGCTGCCTGTGTAGGGTCGCGCCCTTCCTTCCACTCTGAGCAGGAGCCTGCAGCCATGGCCGATCCCCGTCCGCGCGTATTTTTTGATGTGTCCATCGATGGTGAGGCCGCCGGTCGGATCGTGTTTGAACTGTTCGACGACGTGGTGCCCAAGACCGCCGAGAACTTCCGTGCGCTGTGCACCGGCGAGCAGGGCTTTGGCTACAAGGACTCCTCGTTCCATCGCGTGATCCCGCAGTTCATGCTGCAGGGCGGCGACTTCACCAACCACAACGGTACCGGTGGCAAGTCGATTTACGGTGCCAAGTTCGCGGATGAGAACTTCCAAGAGAAGCACAACCGCCCTGGCCTGCTGTCGATGGCCAATGCAGGCCCCAACACCAACGGCTCACAGTTCTTCATCACCACGGTGGTGACCGAGTGGCTGGACGGCAAGCACGTGGTATTCGGCGAAGTAGTCGAAGGCATGGACATCGTGCAGAAGATCGAAACCTTTGGTTCGTCCAGTGGCCGCACCAAGGTCGAGATTCGCATCAGCGACAGCGGTCAGCTGTAAACGATCTCCACTGACCGATGCACGCCAGATTTGGGCAGATCTGGCGTGCTGGGTGAGCTGTAGAGGCCAAAGCACAGTGCCTCAGCAGAAAGCAGCCAATGCGAGTACACTGTCGCCCCGGCAATCGCCGTATGAGCTGCCTCCCCCCGCATGAATGCTTCCGAACCGGCGCAAGCCGTTGCTTTCG
>CANFSB010000158.1 GCA_947449495.1 Pseudomonadota bacterium | reverse complement strand
GTCCGCCGTTTCCGGGGCCGCGCGGCCAGCGCATCTTCGAGACCGTCTCGAAGGAAGCTTGGAAGCTTTGGGTTGCCCACCAGACCATGCTCATCAACGAGTACCGGCTGTCTGCGGTGGACCCTAAGGCCCGTAAACTGCTCGAGAGCCATCAGGACAAATTCCTGTTCGGCGAAGGCTCGGCGCCGCCGCCAGACTTCAAAGCACCCAGCTCCGGCGGCTGATCGATCGCAATTCATCGAGGGGCTTATGCACACACTCAAGACTTGCAGGTCGGCGCTGTGGCTTGCAGTGCTGGTGTTGCCCTTGGGAGTGCAGGCTGCGCAGCCTTGCCCCGGCGGCAAGGACTTGGTGCTAACCAACGGCAACATTCTTACCGTTGACGCCAACGACCGCACCGTCAGTACGCTGCGCATCCGAGGCGAGCGGTTGCTCAGTGTCGGCGAGCCGGTGCCGCGCAACGAACCCTGTGTGCAGGTGATCGATCTGGGCGGTCGCACCGTCATCCCAGGCCTCATCGACAATCACACGCACTTTGTACGCACCGCACAGGCCCCGGGTCCGTTCATAGAAGGTCTGGAGTCCGCCACATCGATTGCCGCGTTGCAGGCCGCACTGCGCACCGCCGCACGCAAGGCCGAACCTGGCGAGTGGCTGGCCGCCATCGGTGGCTTTACGCCGGGCCAGTTTGCCGAACGACGCATGCCCACGCGCCAAGAGCTCAGCGCTGCCGTGCCCGATCATCCTGTTTATATGCAGATCGGCTATTCCACACGCGGACTGGTCAACGATGAAGGTCGTCGCGTATTGGCTGCTGCTGGTATCAACACCACAGAGGCCGGCGATGTGGCCCCCGATGGTCAAGGATTAACGCTGGTGCTGCGCTCTGCCACCGAGGCGCGTATGCAGCGCCGCTGGCCCGATTACATGCGCTATGCCGTGTCGCTGGGCCTTACCACTGTGGTGGACCATGCCTGCTGCGATTGGCTCGGAGCGCACCTGACCACAGCGGACCGGCCCGATCTCAAGCTCGCCGAGCAGATTTGGCGCGCGGGACAGTTGCAACTGCGGCTGCGCATCCAATACGACCATCGCGACACCCGCAACCAGCTCGATATCCACTCTGCCTCTGCCCGTTTAGCCAATGCCACGCAGGGCTTGGGCGACGGCATGTACAAAGCCGTGCGCTTTGGCGAGCAGGTGCTGGCTGCCGGCGCGACTGATGACGAAGTGTATGAGGTGTTCCAGCGCATCGCTGATGGCGGCTGGGCGCTGTCGCAGCACACCATCAAGGAAGTCGAGATAGAGCGTTATCTGCGCATCATGGAGCGCGTGGCGGCACGCACGCCGGTCAAAGACCTGCGCTGGACACTCGAACATGTGTTTGAGATCACCCCCGATCAGGTGCAACGGCTCAATCGCATCGGCGTGGGCGTGCGGCTGCAGGATCACGATTACATCCGCAATGCCAATTCCTCGTGGAATCCCGGCCCGCCCTACAAGATGCTGTTCGATAGCGGCATCCGCATGGGAGCCGGGTCGGACTCCGCCGTGGTGGGTGCGCTGAACCCTTGGCTGGGCTTTTACTTCATCACCACCGGCAAAGATGCCAGCGGCACGCTGCTGCTGCCCGGCCAGCAGCTCACGCGCCGTCAGGCGCTGCGCCTGTACACCGCCTCCAACGCTTGGTTCAACTTTGAAGAGCGCGACATGGGCTCGCTGGAAGCCGGCAAACTGGCCGATCTGGTGGTGCTCGACCAGCCCCTGCTCGACGTGCCGGATGAGGCCCTCAAACAGATGCAGCCGCTGCTGACGCTGGTGGGTGGCAAGGCCGTGCATGCCCGCGGTCCGTTTGCCGGTCTGGCTACTGCCAAAGGGCGCAATTGAGAGTTGACGCGGCACGACCCCGACCGGTCTAATACCGGCCCCACCGCTTCCCCGCGGTGGCGCATCCCCAAGATGCCCAGGTAGCTCAGTTGGTAGAGCAGCGGATTGAAAATCCGCGTGTCGGTGGTTCGATTCCGCCCCTGGGCACCACTCAACTTAAAGACTCAACTGATCCGCGGCAGTACGGTTGGCGCCGTTGCGTCACTTACGACCATGCGGGATGCATCTGTGTTGTTGCAGCGGCGAGCAGCTCGCTAAGCTTTAAAAAAAGCTCCGAACCTCTTCGCAAAGGAGTCGGCAACGCCTCCAAACATCAGAGAGCTGCAGTGGAACCCAACGACGAGAACCCGTTCGAGACCAAGCCCAAGGCTGGCAGTAAGAAAAAACGTGCCGCTTCAATTTTCGAAAATAACGAAATGGTTAAATCCATAAAGTCTGCTAAGCATTGGCTACAGAAAGTCACCGGGGCGACGGTTTATTTAACTATTGGCCTTACTGTTTTTAATGGCTTGCAGTACTGGCGTAGCACTGTGGATTTTTATCCCTTTGTCGTTAATGTCGCTCTGCTCTATTTTGTGTTTAAAGGGTTTTCCAATCGCTGCAAAGCCTGCGGGTGTTTCTGGGCCATGAAGCTGGTCAACACCGAATCTTTGGAATCCTGGCAGCAGCATCAGGATGTGGTCCGTAAGGACGTAAATCGCAACACCAAAGGCGAGGTCATAAGCACCACCGAGAGAGTCGAACAGGTGGTCGTTACCAAGACGCGCTACAAAGTGGATTGTCAGTGCCGCGCCTGTGGCGATGTTCGTTCTGAGGAAACTGTTGTTTGAGGGCCGATTAGGCCAATCCGCTCAATCAGCACTCTCCAAACCTGATAGCCAGACGCACGCCCTAGCGCTATCGGTCCTGCGCTGGCTTGACTCTGGCCAGAGCAATGCCCCGTGCAAGCTGCATTTCCAGGCTGTTCGGCAAATTCTTTACGATTTCCACAGATCTGTGGCTCTCGACCCAACCAATGCGGCAAATATATATCCAATATGGATCTATACGGGTTATTGTCTCTTAGAGTGCCAAGAGAGAACACTTTGAGCCGACTAAACCTGACCTTATTTGTAGTCCCGCTGT
>CANFSB010000157.1 GCA_947449495.1 Pseudomonadota bacterium | reverse complement strand
CGCGCAGAGTGCTTGTCGTGGTTGTTCTGGCAGGCTGGCAGCGCACCCTATGTGGGCGGCGGCTTCGGGCATTTTTATGCCTATGCCCCAGTCAAAATCGAATATGCCATCGACCGCTTCACCATGGAGACCAAGCGACAGCTGCACTTGCTGGATCAGCTGTTGGCCAAGCGGCGCTACATCATCGGCGATCAGTACACGATTGCCGACATGGCCATCTTGCCGTGGTATGGCCATGTGGCCCTAGGTGATGCCTACAACGCCGGCGAATTCTTGAACGTCACCGAATACCCCCATCTGCGCCGCTGGGCTTTGGAGCTGGGCGAACGCGCTCCTGTGCAGCGAGGCAAACGGGTCAATAAGGTGTGGGGCGACGAGCGCGAGCAGCTGCGCGAGCGCCATGACGCCAGCGACTTCGGCTAAAACACGGCGGCGCCATCCACAGTGTGGACTGGCGCCACGCGTCAGCGATTACGCGGAAAGTTCAGGTCTACACCGGCGCGCTCAGCGACTGGCCAGCGACTGGTGATGACCTTGGCGCGCGTATAGAAGTTCACGCCTTCTGGCCCATAGATGTGCTGGTCGCCAAACAGACTGGCCTTCCAGCCACCAAAACTAAAATGCGCTACCGGCACTGGCACCGGCACGTTGATGCCCACCATGCCAGCCTGCACATCAAAGCCAAAGCTGCGCGCCGCACCACCATCGCGGGTAAAGAGCGCGGCACCATTCCCAAACTGATTGGCATTGATGACTGCAAGCCCTTCTTCATAGCCTGCAACACGCATCACACACAGCACAGGGCCAAAGATCTCTTGGTCATAGCAGCGCATGCCGGGGCGCACGGTGTCGATAAGACTGGGCCGCAGGAACCAGCCCTCAGTCGGTGCGCCAACTCGCCCATCGACCAACACCCGCGCGCCGTCATCCACTGCATGGGCAATATGCGCAGCGACCGCATCGCGATGCTCGCGCGTAATCAGCGGGCCCATATCGGTGCCTGGCTGACTGGCAGGACCGACCACAATGTCGGCCATGCGCGAGCGGATGCGTTCGAGCAACTCGTCGGCCACAGAGTCGGCAACCAGCAGCACACTGATTGCCATGCAGCGTTCACCGGCTGAACCAAACGCCGCACTAACGGCCGCATCGGCCGCGGCATTCAGGTCTGCATCGCCCAGCACCAACATGTGGTTCTTGGCGCCACCTAAGGCCTGTACGCGCTTGCCGTGACGCGTGCCTGTCTCGTAAACATGGCGGGCAACCGGCGTAGAGCCCACGAAGCTGATCGCATCAATGTCCGGATGGGCCAGCAACCGGTCCGCAGCGATTCGATCGCCATGGACCACGTTGAAACAGCCATCGGGCAGACCCGCACGCTGCATCAACTCGGCAAACAGCAGACAGGCTGAGGGCGTCTTTTCGCTGGGCTTGAGCACCACGGTATTGCCGCAGGCTAGTGCTGTGGCAAACATCCACATGGGCACCATCGCCGGGAAATTAAACGGCGTGATGCAGGCCACAACGCCCAGTGGCTGGCGCACACCATGCACGTCCACACCGGTAGAGGCCTGCTCGCTGTAGCAGCCCTTGAGCAAGGTGGGAATACCACAGGCAAACTCCAGGTTCTCTATGCCGCGGGCCACTTCACCCAACGCATCGGCAGGCACTTTGCCGTGCTCGGCAGAGATCAGCGACGCAAGCTCACGACGATGGGCGGACACCAACTCACGCAGGGCAAACAGCACTTCGCTGCGCCGCGCCAAACTGGTCTGGCGCCAAGACACAAAGGCTTGGCGCGCCACTGCCACAGCCTGATCGATCTCGGCGGCGCTGGCGAAATCCACCACTGCCTGCTGCCGGCCCAGGGCTGGATCGAACACCGGGCCCTCACGACCCGACGCGCCCACCAACACTCGGCCACCCACCCAATGGTTTATGCGTTTCATGATGGGTCGGGAGTCTGGCCTTGCCTCGGCAGCCCGACAAGTGGCATGCGCAGCTACTGCCGAACCGCCCGCCCTGCTCCATAGCCACAGGCTGCCAGCAGCACGCCTGCAGCCACCAGAAAGGCCATAGGAGCGCCCCAAGCGCCGGTGAGGTCATGGAGCAGCCCAAACAGAACCGGCCCCGCAGCGGCAACCAGATAGCCCAGGGACTGGCCCATCAATGACAGGGCGGCAACCGAGCGCGGCGTGGCGGCACGCAGCCCCATAAACGACAGCGCCAGAATAAGCGCCGGACCACTGCCCACCCCCAGCACCACCATCCACAGCGCGATGGCAGAAGGGAACAGCCACACCCCCAATGAGCCCACGGCATTGAGCAGGCCAATGCTGACCGCCAAAGCGCGCTGGTCAGGTAAGCGGTGGATCAAACGCGGTACTGCCAGTCCGCTGATCAACGCAGCAGCCTGATACAACGTCAGCATCCAGCCGATCGTGGACACTGGCATGCCCTGATCACTGAGCATGGTCGGATACCAGCTGACGCTCACATAAAACACCAACGACTGCAGGCCCATGTAGCCGGTGACCTGCCAAGCCAGCGCGCTGTGCCAAGGCAGCGGTGGCGCCGGCTCATCCGAAGCTGGGACCTTGTGAACATCGGCCCTGGTCTGGGGAATCCACAAGGCGATAGCAAGCAGCACTGGCACTGCCCAACTGAACAACGAGGCACGCCATCCGCCGGGCAGCATGACAGCCAACGGACCCGCCAACGCAGAGCCGATCGTTGCCGATAGACCCATGACCGAGGCATAGCCTGTTGTGATCGCCGGTATGCGCGTCGGAAAATGCTGTTTCACCAGCACGGGCAACAGAATGTTGGCGACCGCGATACCGCCTGCCAGCAGCACGGTGCCTGCAAACAGTGCAACCAGTGGCCCTGTAGGCCGCAACACAATGCCCGCCAGCAACGCCATCAACGCCGCAAGCAGCAGCCGTTCGGTGCCGTGAGTGCGAGCCAGCCGGGCCATCGGTGCGCACACCGCAAACATCAGCAACGGCAGGCTAGACAGCACT
>CANFSB010000156.1 GCA_947449495.1 Pseudomonadota bacterium | reverse complement strand
TTGGTCTCTGCGAGCAATGCCTCGTAATGGGCCTGCGCAGTCTTAAACGGATAGGGGCTGACGATGGCCTCGCGCGGGTAATCGCGGTTGCAATCACCCCAGGGCGCGCTCGATGCACCGGCATCGGTAATCAGCCTGCGGCCTCCGGCACCCCACAGCTCTTCGATGGCCACTGGACTGTTGCAGCGGAAGTAGCGCTTGTCCGTCCACAGTGCTTTGTCTTTATAAAAGTCTTTGGAGGTGAACAGGTCGACCGACAGGGGCGTGATGCCCGGCGGCGGTGCGCCATCGCGAGCCAGCCCGACAAAGGTGCCTGGCGCGTTGCGCGCGCCGACGATTGCGGCACCGGTGATGTCGTATTGGCGCAGGTCGGCGGCCAGCGGCCAGGCCCGACCCACGCTCTTGAAGCCGATAGTGGCCACCTGCTGTGCGCTCACCGGACCCGCCACGGTGCACAGTGCCGCAGTCGCGGCCAGCACGATGGCAGAGAGTCTTGAACGCAGCATGTCGCCCCCCCGGGTAAACGCCTGTAAACGGCATGCCCCATATCGCCAGGGGCCTAGCTGGAGAATAATCCTCCATAACCCTCAGGGGCCAGCCTTCTTAATCCCCACCCCTTCGGCTTACCCATGCTGTCGCTGCTGATAACCACCCTGTTTGTCTTGTCATCGGACCTGCGGGCAACGCGGTGAGCGTCGCTGCAGGCGAGTTCGGTCAGTGGTTGTCGCAGATACAGGCGGCGTTGCGTGGGCAGGGTGGCACCGATGTGCCCTGCGGTGACTGCCGGGGCTGCTGCGTATCGGGTTATCCAATCGTGCTGCGTGCCGGTGACGCAGTGGTCGCCCAGCGGGTATCGCCCCAGTTTCTGGCCGAGGCCAACGGGCTGCAGTACATGACAGCCCGCGATGACGGCACCTGCCCAATGCTGCGCGACGGCAACTGCAGCGTGTACGCCCAGCGCCCGCAGACCTGCCGCGATTACGATTGCCGGGTGTTTGCTGCGGCGGGTCTGCTGCCGGGCGGCTCGCAGCGGCAGGTCATTACACAGCGGGTGCAAGCTTGGCGCTTTGACTATGCCGACGAGGCGGGGCAACAGGCCCATGCCGCGGTGCAGGCAGCGGCAGCCTTTATAGCCCGCGTGGCAGGTACACCCGTCGCGCCGCAGTGGCCGCGCGCACCCACGGGCGTGGCGGTGCTGGCGCTTAAGTGCTGGAGGCTGTTTTTGCCCGGAGCTGCCCTGCCGTTAAGCGATGCGCAACTTGCGACAGACGTCGCGGCAGCCGCTCGTCAGTTCGACCAAGGTGCAGACACTTAATCTGCCCCTTGGTTTGTTCGGGAGCCTGTCATGCGCCAAGTCGCCCGTGTTTGCCTGACCTTAATTGCCATCCTCTCGCCGCTGCGTGCCGACGCGGCTGGCACACTCAACTTCAGCTTTGCAGGCCGGCCGCCGCCGTTGCCGGCTAACGCCAACATCGAGGTGGCCGCTGGGGTCGATCCGGGCAAGACGGTGTTGTTTGATACCGCAGCGCCGGGCAGCGTGGTGTTGCGCCCGGCTCGCGAGGGCGAACAGGCCAGCGCGGAGCGGCCCCTGTATCGCTTTGAGTGGCAGGCCGATGGCAGCCAGCGGTTTTATGAACTGGCTGACCCTGCTTATGTGGCCAAGCTCGATGCCGATGCGCTCAAGAGCGTGGCCACTGACCTTGGCAAGACCACGCACCGCTCGATAGTCGAGGCCTTTGCCAAGAGTGGCGCCCTGCAAAAGTGCGTGCCGCCAGTGGCCAAAGACAGCAAAGTCCCCTTGGTGTTTTTTGTAGTGGTGCGGGCCGATGGCACTGAAGCGCGCTCCTTGTTTTTGCCCGAAGGCAGCGTAACCGAGTGCATCCAGAAGACCTGGACGGCTCGTAAGCACCTGCCGCCAGGTGTGGACTCGACCTTCCGCTGGATCATCAACCTTAAGTAGTACCGCGGCCGCGTTGCGGCTGCAGGAATTCATAAGCGAAGCCACGTCCTGCGCGCAGCACGCGCCCGCCCGGTGCGTCGGGGAAGTGCGCCGGGAACATCACTGCGCCCTTATCTGCGGCCTCTGCCAGCAAGCGTTGGCGTGTTGCACAGGCTTCGGCTGGCACTTCGTCGGCAAAGAACGGCAGATCCGGGCGTACCACCTGCATGGGATGGTGCAGTACATCGCCCATGAACATGGCCTGTGCCCCGCCGCGCTTTGCATTGACCACCACACAGCCGGGCGAATGACCTGCTGCGTCCTGAAGCCAAATGCCGTCTTCGATCTCACGGTGTACGCAGTGATCGCTCTCGACGATGTCGGCCTGACCACTTTCGATGACCGGCAATACCGAATCGATATAGGCCTCACGGTTGTGGGCCTCGTGGGTTTGGGTGCTGAAAAACTCGTGGTCTTTACGGCTGAAGACATAGCGCGCATTGGGGAAGGTGGGTACCCAACGGCCATCGCGCAGCTGGGTGTTCCAGCCGACATGATCGGCATGCAGATGGGTGCATAGCACCAGATGGATATCTGCCGGTGACAGCCCGGTACGACCCAATGCCTGCAGCCAGTCGGTTTGCAGCTGGTGGGCCCAGGGCACGCTACGTGTTTTGCCATTGCCACAGCAGCTGTCTATCAGCACGTTGAGGCCATCGACCTGCAGCACAAAGCTACGTACCTCGATGCGAAACACAGCTGTGGCCGGATCGTCGGTCAGCTCTTCGCTCCAGTACCACTGTTTGAGCTCGGCCAGATCCTGTGCCTGCACGCCTCCGCATAGCGCGAACTGCATCGGCATCTGTCCATCGCCTTCACGAACTGTTTGTACGGCGAGCTTGCCTAGTACGTTGCTCATGGCTTATTCACCTTGCGTGTGATGGGCAGGCCGCCGACCGGACACTCGCCGCGAAACATCGCCCACTCCTCGCACTCGCGCCCACCGCTGAACAGGCACACACCATAGGAGCCACCGTTGGCGCTTGAGCGCAGCTCCAGGCGGCCGCCTTGCTTGATGCAGTTGACTGAGGCTGGGTTAGGCATACCTACCCGCGGTGGTGTTACGGGACCGGCTATCTCTGCCGCACAGCCTGGCAACGCCAGCAGCACGCCTAGAACTAAATGGCTGGGGCGAATCATTTTAATGAGTCATCGA
>CANFSB010000155.1 GCA_947449495.1 Pseudomonadota bacterium | reverse complement strand
TTTGCGCAGGGCGTTCCAGGCACCTATGCCACGCACAACGCCCGCATCGAAACCGTGCGCACCGCGCCAGCCTTTCGTACGGCCTGGCAGCGCGGCCAACGCTGCTTGGTCATCGCGCAGGGCTTTTATGAATGGCAGGTGGTCGAGGGTGGCAAGCAACCCTGGTACATCGCCTGTGCCGATCAACCCACCTTTGCCTTTGCCGGCCTGTGGGACCAGTCGCGCGCTGCCGACGGTGAACCGCTGCTCTCGTGCACGGTGCTGACACTGCCGGCCTCGCCGTTGATGGCCGGTATCCACAACACCAAACAGCGCGAACCGGCCATCTTGCGCCGTGAAGACCACGAGGCCTGGCTCACAGGCACCGCCGACGAGGCCTGGGCCTGCCTGCGCAGCTACCCGGACGAGCTGCGCTCGGCCTGGCCCGTCTCCCGGCGGGTAAACGTGGCCAGCAACGACGACTTGGCCCTGATAGACCCGCTGGCACAGCCTGCAGGCTAACGCCTCAACCGTTTGCCGAATTGACCAGCCGGTGAGGCTTCCGACAGACTGCCCCATCGCCATTTGTTGAGGTCTCAATGAACAAGCTTTCCATCATCCTGGCTGGCAGTCTGCTGGCCGGCAGTGCCCTGGCTGCGCCACTGCAGTCGGGTATCGACTTGCAATACGTCGACAGCAGCGTGCGTGCGCAGGACGATTTCTATCGTCACGTGAATGGCCGCTGGCTCGACATCACGCAAATCCCTGCCGATCGCAGCCGCTATGGCTCGTTTGACAAGCTCAACGATGACACGCAGGAACAACTGCGCGCGCTGGTCGAGACGCTGGCCAAGAGCCGCATGGCACGTAGCGCCGAAGAGCAAAAGATCGTCGACCTGTACAGCAGCTTCATGGACGAGGCCGCTATCGAGGCCACGGGCGTTGCGCCCCTGCAGCTGCCGCTGGGTCGCATCAATGCGATGAAAGACAAGAGTGAGTACTACACGCTGGCCGGTCACTACAACCGCGTGGGTGTGTCCACACTGCTGCGCGGCGACGTGCATCAGGACGCCAAGGACTCTTCAAAGTATGTGCTGGACTTGGGCCAAAGCGGCCTTGGTCTGCCCGATCGCGACTACTACCTGCAAGACGAGCCGCGCTTCAAAACCATCCGCGAACAGTACTTGGCGCACATCACCAAGTTGATGACGTTGGGCGGCGTACCCGATGGCCAAGCGCAGGCCAAGCTGGTACTGGACTTCGAGACTGCAGTGGCACGCATTCAGTGGTCACGCGTCGAGAACCGTGATCCGGTCAAGACCTACAACGTGGTGGCTGTTGCCGACTTGGCCAAGTTGGCACCAGGCTTTGGCTGGCAGGCCTATCTCACCGAGTTGGGCGCCGCGACCAAGGTCAAGAGCGTCATCATCAGCCAGCCGACCTACTTCACGGCGCTGGACACGCTGCTGCAGCAAACACCGCTGACCACGCTGCAGGCGTATCAGCGTTGGAAGGTCTGCACCACCTTTGCACCGCTGCTCAATAAGGCCATGGTAGACGAGCGCTTTGCGTTTGCCGGCAAGACGCTGCGTGGCACCGAGGAAAACCAGCCGCGCTGGAAGCGTGGTATCAGCCTGGTCAACGGCGTCATGGGCGAAGCACTGGGCAAGCTGTATGTGGCCAAGCATTTCCCGCCTGCCTCCAAGCAGCGCATGGACGCACTGGTCAAGAACCTGATCAGCGCCTATCGCAGCAGCATCGACACGCTGGAGTGGATGGGACCGGACACACGCAAGCGCGCCCAGGCCAAGCTGTCGAGTTTCAGCGTCAAGATCGGCTACCCCAGCAGCTGGCGCGACTACAGCAAGCTGAAGATCACCCCGGGCAACATCACGCTCACCGCCGTCACGGCCAATGAGTTTGATTTCCAGCGCAACTTGGACAAGTTGGGCAAGCCGATCAATCGCAACGAGTGGGAAATGAGCCCGCAAACGGTCAATGCCTACTACAACCCGGAACAGAACGTCATCGTGTTCCCAGCCGCCATTCTGCAACCACCGTTCTTTAATGCAGCAGCAGATGATGCGGTTAACTACGGCGGCATCGGTGCAGTCATCGGCCACGAGATCAGCCACGGCTTTGACGACCAAGGCAGCCAGTACGACGGCAATGGCAACCTGGTGGGTGTGCCCGGCTGGTTCACGGCGCAGGATTTGGAGCGGTTTCAGTCACGCACCAAAGCGCTGGTAGAGCAGTACAGCGCCGTCGAAGCAGTGCCTGGCTTGCACATCAACGGCGAGCTGACACTGGGCGAGAACATCGCCGACAACTCGGGCCTGGCCATTGCGTATAAGGCGTGGCAGCTGTCGCTCAAGGGCAAGCCCGCACCATTGATCGACAACATCAGCGGCGCGCAGCGCTTCTATTACGGCTGGGCGCAGGTGTGGCGCACCAAGACGCGCGAGGCCGAGCTGGTCGTGCAGGTCAAGTCTGACCCGCACTCGCCGGGACAAACTCGCGGTAGTTTGCCGCCGACCAATCTGGCTTCGTTCTTCGAGGCCTTCAATATCAAGCCCGGTGACAAAATGTATCGGGCGCCGGCGGATCGCGTCACCTTGTGGTGACACGCTACGTCCCGCTTTGGCCGGCATTGACTGGCAGCAGATCGTCCTTCGACTCTGCTGCCGGTAGAGTTTCTTACTATCACACCCCGGCCGCGGCGGACGCCACGCCGGGTCTGCCACCACTGGTGTTGATCCACAGCGTCAATGCGGCCGCCTCGGCCGCAGAGATGCGACCGCTCTATGAGCACTACGCTGGCAAACGCGATGTCTACGCATTGGACTTGCCGGGCTTTGGCTTCAGCGAGCGCTCGGATCGCCTCTATAGTCCGCGCTTAATGACCGATGCGGTGCACGCGCTGGTGACACTGGTGCGCCAGCGTCATAGCGGCGCAGCGGTTGATGCGCTGGCCTTATCGTTGGGCTGCGAGTTTCTGGCACGTGCTGCACAGGAACAACCTGCCGACTACCACACGCTGTGCCTGGTCAGCCCCACAGGCATGCGCGGCACCAAACCACGAGTGGGTGCAGCGAGCACTGTCATCGGCTCACCGCGCATTCATCGCGCCATAGTGTGGCGCGGCTTGGGTGCTTGGCTATTCGATCAACTGACACGCCCGGCGGTTATCGCCTACTTCCTGCGGCGTACCTGGGG
>CANFSB010000154.1 GCA_947449495.1 Pseudomonadota bacterium | reverse complement strand
GACGCAAACACCAGATGCTGCACAGCGTTGTGGCGGCAGCCTTCCAGCACATTAAGCGTGCCGGTGATGTTGCTATCTACATAGGCCTGCGGCTGCTCCAGCGAATAGCGCACCCCGGCCTGCGCCGCTAGATGAACCACGCGATCAAAGCGCTCGCGCGCAAACAGCGCAGCCATGCCTGCGGCATCGGCCAGCTCTTGCTTATAAAACGTGAACCCGGCCTGCGGCGTCAGCCTGTCTAGGCGCGCCTGCTTGAGCGTGGGATCGTAATAGTCATTGAGGTTATCGATGCCGACCACTTGGTCGCCGCGAGCCAGCAGCTTGTGCGCCACGTGAGAGCCGATGAAGCCGGCTGCACCGGTGACCAGAATCTTCACAGGCGACCGTCTACTTCGTCGCGACCAAACACGTGCTTGATGTCGTAGACGACGCCCTTGGGCTTGAGCAACTTGCGCACGGCTTTGATCCCCATGTCTTTGAACTGCTGATGGCCCACGGCCAGCACCACGGCGTCGTAACGCGCGGTGCCCAGCTTGGCCAAAGGCCGCACGCCATACTCGTGCAGCGCTTCTTTGCGATCGATCCACGGGTCATACACATCGATCTGCGCGTTGTAGTCGCCCAGCTCGCGCACGATGTCGATGACTTTGGAGTTGCGCAGGTCTGGGCAGTTCTCCTTGAAGGCCAAGCCCAGCACCAGCACGCGCGAATCGGCAATACGCAGCCGCCGCTTGGCCATCAGCTTCAAGATCTCGCTGGTGACATAGGCGGCCATGTTGTCGTTGAGGCGACGACCGGCCAGGATGATCTCGGGGTTGTAGCCGACTTCCTGCGCTTTGTGCGTGAGGTAGTACGGGTCCACACCGATGCAATGTCCGCCCACCAAGCCGGGCCTGAAGGGCAGAAAGTTCCACTTGGTGCCCGCGGCCTTGAGCACTTCTTCGGTATCGATATCCAGGCGGTTGAAGATCAGCGCCAGCTCGTTGATGAGCGCGATGTTGATGTCGCGCTGCGTGTTCTCGATGACCTTGGCGGCCTCGGCCACCTTGATGCTGCTGGCCTTGTAGGTGCCGGCAGTGATGATGGCGCCATACAGCTTATCGACAAACTCGGCCACATCTTCGGTAGAGCCCGAGGTTACCTTGCGGATGCTGGGCAGGCGATGCTGCTTGTCACCGGGGTTGATGCGCTCGGGGCTGTAGCCGCAGAAGAAGTCGCGATTGAACTTGAGGCCCGAGTGCTGCTCAAGCAACGGCACGCACACTTCTTCGGTGCAGCCCGGATACACCGTGGACTCATACACCACGATGTCGCCCTTCTTGAGCACGCTGCCCAGCGCAATGCTCGCCAGCTTGAGGGGTGAGAGATCGGGGCGGTTGTGCTGATCGATGGGCGTGGGCACCGTGACGATGTACACGCGGCATTCTTTGAGGTCTGCCAGGCGGCTGGTAAAGCGCAGCATGGAGGCAGACTGCAGCTCTTCGCTGCTGGCTTCGAGGGTGCTGTCTTTGCCGGCCCGCAGCTCGGCAATGCGTGTGGGCTTGAGGTCGTAACCGGTGGTGCGAAATTTCTTGCCGAACTCTACGGCGAGCGGCAAACCCACATAGCCCAGGCCAATGACGCCAATCTGCAGTTTTCTGAGTCTCAGCACAGTCACTCTCCGCGGCCTCACTTATTTGGGCCAGAGAGTGCGACCTCCGCTGGCTTTATCGACTATCGCGATCAATCGCGCATGCGCTGCAAGCTCTGCTTCGTTGGCTGCGATGACCGGCAGCGGACCGCCCGGGCGACCTGCGCCGGTGACCACTGCTGCCACCACACTGGCGCCGCGCGCAGCTTCATCCAAAGCCAACGTGCTCTGCCCGCCTGTCATGGCCAAGTAAACGTCGGCGAGTATACGAGCGTCTAAAAGTGCGCCGTGGTACTGCCTGTGAGAACTGTCGATTCCGTATCGTTTGCACAGCGCATCGAGATTATTGCGCTGGCCTGGATGCAGTTCGCGTGCAAGCAAAAGGCTGTCTAAAACCTGACAACGCGACAATAAAGTCTGCGGTGGTGCGCCACGTCGCAGACCCAACAGGCGCAGCTCTTGGTCAATGAAGCCGACATCAAACGGTGCGTTGTGGATGACCAGCTGCGCGCCATCGACAAAGGCCAGGAACTCATCGGCCACTTCGTGAAAACGCGGTTTGTCGGCGAGCTTTTCGCGAGTGATGTTGTGCACCTTGGCGGCGCCGGCATCGATGTCGCGATCGGGGTTCACGTAATGATGGAACACGCGGCCGGTGGGCCGACGTTGGATCATCTCGACGCAACCGATCTCGATGATTCGATGACCCAGACCCACCTCAAGCCCGGTGGTTTCGGTGTCGAGCACAACTTGACGCATCAGGGTGCCTCGCCGCGCAGCAGCCGGTCTATGGCGGCATTGGCCAGCGCATCGACGCGTTCGTTGCCGGCATTGCCAGCATGGCCCTTGACCCACACCCAGGTGATGTCGTGACGCTGGTTCTCGGCGTCGAGCAGTTCCCAGAGGTCTTGGTTCTTGACGGGCTTTTTGTCGGCAGTGCGCCAGCCGCGCGCCTTCCACGCGGGCAACCACTCGCTGATGCCAGTGCAGACGTATTTGCTGTCGGTGTGCAGGCGAGCGGCAGCCGCGCGTTTGAGCGCTCCCAGCGCCATGATGGCGCCCATGAGCTCCATGCGGTTGTTGGTGGTCAGCGGCTCTGCGCCCGACAGCTCTTTTTGGGCATCGCCGGCGATGAGCAGCGCGCCCCAGCCACCGGGGCCCGGATTACCGCGGCAGGCGCCGTCTGTGTAGATGTGGATGGGGGTGCTCATAGCTGGTCGCGGATCGTGGGGCTGACCGCGTCGCCGATCAAGGCCCGTTTGCGCTGCAAAGACCAGGTAATGCGCGGCCGCAGCGGCGTAGGGGTATAGAGCCGCTTGCGCGCGCGGATCAGGCATGCACCGCCCAGTGGCGACAGCACGCCGCCCAGATAGCGGCGCGTGGGCAGCACGTCATAGCCCAGCAGCGTCAGCCAGTCGCGCAGCCGGTGGGCCGACAGCACCCGACGCAGGCCAGGCGGATGCCCACCGCGGGTGAGCGCGGCGCGCAGACCCCAGGCGCTGACCGGCCGAAACCCCAAGATGATGAGCTGGCCCTCGCCGGTTAGCACGCGGTCGGCCTCGCGCACCACGGCCTGCGGGTCG
>CANFSB010000153.1 GCA_947449495.1 Pseudomonadota bacterium | reverse complement strand
GCTTTGCTTGCGCCGTAGGCATTGCAGGGCGCAATGGCATCGTCTTCGCGCCAAGCGCGAGTGCCGTCGCCAGCAAACACATAGTCGGTCGAATAGTGAATGACCGGTGCGCCGCGCTGTGCAGCGGCCTCCCCAATGATCTGCAATGCCGTGGCATTGATGGCAAAGGCCGCTTCACGCTCGGTCTCGGCTTTATCGACGGCAGTCCATGCCGCAGCATTGACGATGACATCCGGTGCTGCTGCATCGATAGCCGCGCGGATCGAATCAGCGTCAGCCAAGTTGCAGCCAGCTCTGTCTAACGCGACCACCGTGCCCAGCGGTGCCAGTGCACGCTGCAGCTCAAAGCCCACTTGGCCATTGGCACCGGTTAACAGCAGTTTCATGGCGTAACGGCGCCGTACTGTGCGCCCACCCACTCACGGTAGGCGCCGCTGGTCACATCCTGCACCCACTGTGCGTTGGCCAAGTACCAGCGCACGGTCTTCTCGATACCGGTGTCAAAGGTCTCTGCAGGACGCCAGCCCAGTTCACGCTCCAGCTTGCGCGCATCGATTGCATAACGGCGATCGTGGCCAGGACGATCCTTCACAAAGGTGATCTGCGTGGCATACGAGGCGCCATCGGCGCGCGGTGAGAGCGCATCCAGATGTGCGCACAGCGTACGCACTACATCGAGATTTGGCTTCTCGTTCCAACCACCGATGTTGTAAGTCTCACCCAGCCTGCCGCCGGCCAACACAGTGCGGATGGCGCTGCAGTGGTCACTCACATACAACCAATCGCGCACCTGCTGACCATCGCCATAAATAGGCAGCGGCTTACCAGCCAATGCGTTGTGGATGACCAGCGGGATCAACTTCTCGGGGAAGTGATAGGGCCCGTAGTTGTTGGAACAGTTGGTAGTGATCACGGGCAACCCATGCGTGTGATGCCAAGCGCGCACCAGATGATCACTGGCCGCCTTGGTGGCGGCATAGGGGCTGTTGGGTTCGTAGCGATTGGTCTCGGCGAACGGCGGATCGGTGGGCGATAGCGTGCCGTAGACCTCGTCGGTGCTCACATGCAGAAAGCGAAATGCCGCATGGGCTTCGCCCGGCAAGCCATTCCAATACGCGCGCACCGCTTCAAGCAGGCGGAAAGTGCCTACAATATTGGTCTGGATGAAGTCATCGGCGCCCAGAATCGAGCGATCGACATGACTTTCGGCTGCGAAGTTGAGCACCGCGCGCGGCTGATGTGTGGCCAGCAACTGCGCCACCAAGGCCGCGTCACCGATGTCGCCCTGCACCAAGGTGTACCGCGCATCACCGACGTACTGACCCAAGTTGGCGGGGTTGCCCGCGTAAGTGAGCTTGTCGAGATTCACCACTGGCTCGCTGCCCAGCGCCAGCCAATCACGGATGAAATTAGAGCCGATGAAGCCTGCGCCGCCGGTTACCAAAATCGTCATGCAGGACTCCGCAGTTACATGCTTGGTGAGCCTAGATTCGCCACTTCACACAGAGCAGTAGTTCGCTCAGCACAGAGTGGTCTGTGTATGTCGCGATTCTACATGACAGCGGCCACACTATTTGTAGCCATACCGACAGCGGCGCCTGCGCCAGCTCCCAGCGCATTACTGCAGCCACAGCGTCGGCCAAGTCTCGCAGTTGTGCGTTATCCAAGCCCAAGGGCATACGCTGCGCAGTCAGCCATTGTAAGAAAGACAGGTGTGCAGCCAGCGTGCGACGCGGATCAGTACGCATCTGCGGCGAGATGTTGGCTTCACTCTGACGCCAAGCCACGCTGCCGCCGGGCACCGGCTCGATACCGTGCGCTGCGCCAAACAAAGCCCAGCTGGCATCGTCGGAGTGCCAACCGCGATCAAAGCTCACAAACCCACCAGCACGATCGAAGGCCTGGCGCGCAAAGGCATAGCCGATCGTTACCGGCATGACTTGGCTGCGCAGTCGTTGCAACAGAAAATCAGCGGCATCACTACAACGCGTAGCGGGCGACTGCGCCAACTGGCGATCCTCTGCATCAATAGTGCGAACCGCAAAGGACAGGCACTGACAGCTGGAATCAGCGGTGTCGAGATGGCGCAGCAGCGCCTGCAGGCAGCCTGGATCAAAGACATCATCATCACCAGGCAGGATCACCCAAGGCGCGTCCGTGAGCACTACCGCACGGTTCCAGTGACCGGCCAGATCGCGCCCGCCCAGATTGGTCTCGAAGCGGTAATAGCGCAGATCCAGCTGCCCTATATAAGGCGCACATGTGGCCTCGATCGGCTCCGGGCTGGCATCGTCGACCACCCAAACGCGAAAGCCACGGGCAGTCTGGGCCACCAGCGACTGCAGCAGACGCGGCAAGTAGCGGGCCTTATAGGCGGGGATAACGACATCAAGACGTGACATGCCGTCATTATCCGCAGCACCCACAGTGGCGGCGTGACGGGCTTGGCAGATGGTCGGATCAACCCGGTCTGCCCTCGCCCCAAGGCCCATGCTTGCGGTTATAATCTGCGGCTTCAGTCTGGCAGTACCGGGAATTCACGTGAGCAAGCAAGACACTCAGTTCTTCAACATCTTCAGCATCGTCCTCGGACTGCTCGTCGGCTTCACCATTCTGGTGTTCGCGTTTGCGCGCCATGTGGGCAATGTCACTCAGGTGCCGCAGGTGCAAGAAGATGCCCTGAACCTCAGAGACATCGGCAAGCGCCTTGAAGCCCCGGCCAAGGTGGCTGTGCAGGGCCAGGACAACAGCGCACTGGTCATTGCACCGGTCGGCGGCGCCATGGTGGCCGCAGCCCTGCCCATCCCCAAAGATGGCAAAGAAGCCTTTGAAACCGCCTGCAAGACCTGCCATGGCGCAGGCGTGGGCGGCGCACCGGTGGCTGGCGACAAAGCCGCTTGGGGCCCGCGCATTGCACAGGGCAAGGCCACGCTCTATCAGCACGCCATCAACGGCTTTAACGGCACGAAGGGCGTGATGCCGGCCAAGGGCGCCCGCAGCGACTTCCCCGATGAGCTGGTGAAGTCGGCCGTCGACTACATGATCGCGCTCTAACAGAGCACCGTCGGCGCCACTTGGCGCCGCATCAGGGGCCCGTGCCGGCACCTCCCGCCGGCACCCGTAGCGCCAGCGCTTCGGCCACATCGGCCTGCACCACAGCAGGCCGCCCCTCCAAATCGGCAATGCTGCGCGCCACTTTCAGCAGCCGGTGGGTGGCGCGTGCAGACAGCGC
>CANFSB010000152.1 GCA_947449495.1 Pseudomonadota bacterium | reverse complement strand
CCCACCGAGGTCCATGTGATGCAGCGGGCGCTGGAGCGCAGCGGCTATCGCACTGCCGTGGCCAACGATGGCCGTGAAGGTTTGCGATTAGCGCGGGAGATGCAGCCTGATCTCATCTTCATGGACATTGTCATGCCGGGCATGAACGGCTATCAGGCCACTCGTGCGCTCATCAGCGATCCGGACACGCGCGACATCCCGGTGATCATGGTCAGCTCCAAGGGTCAGTCCACCGATCTCATCTGGGGATTGCGTCAGGGCGCGGTCGATTATTTGGTCAAACCAGTGTCAGCCCAAGAGCTGGTCGAAAAGGCCCAGGCGCTGCTGGCGTCCTGATCCTGCGCGCCCTCTGCCATGGACGAAAGCCTCGCCCTACGTGCATTGCGTGACCGGCCCTTCGAGTTGCTGGCTGCGCTCGAGCGCCGCAATCGCGCCGTCACCGCAAGCCCGGTGCAATCAGTAACAAGCGAATGGGTGGGTGTGGCGCTGCGCTTGGCTGGTGAAAGTTTTGTCGTGTCACGCGATGAGACGCGCGAGGTGCTGGGCGTGCCGGCACAGTTGGCGCGAGTGCCCGGCGCCAAGCCTTGGGTGCGCGGCTTGGCCAATGTGCATGGCGCATTGGTGCCGGTCACTGATCTGCGACAGTTGTTTGGCGCTGGCGTTGCACCGCTGGGTCGTACGTCGCGCGTGCTGGTAGCCAATCACCGCGATGTCCCAGCTGGTCTGCTGGTCGATGAAGTGCTGGGCTTTCGACGGTTTCAGGACAGCGAGTTTATTGCTGTTGCACCGCCGGTTGCTTTGTCCTGCGGTGCGTATCTGGCAGGTGCATTTCAACGCGGCACCGAGCTGTGGCCGGTGCTGAGTCTGCGGCTGTTGCTCGACAGCCCGGAGTTCTTGCATGCAGCAGCCTGAGCCGGCCCCAGTCCGCGGCGGTGGCTGGGCGCTAATCGCGGCGCTGTTGTGTATGGCCAGTGCCGCTGCGGCACTGCTGTGGGCGCCACGGCAACCACCAGCGCAGATGGTGTCGGCGGGCCTGGCGCTGCTGGCGCTTGTGCCGTTGCTGGTGCTGGCGCTGAAGCTGCGAGCGCAAGCACGCTGGAGCCAATTGCAGGCGCTGCACTCGCAAGCCCAGCAAGAAGAGAACGACCGCAATCAACAAGCCATCTTGCGATTGCTCGACGAAATTTCCGGTCTGTCGCGCGGCGATCTAACAGTGACGGCCACGGTTACCGAAGACATGACCGGTGCCATTGCCGATTCCGTCAACGTGGCAATCGAATCTCTGCGCACGCTGGTCGGCACCATCAATCAATCGTCAGTGCAGCTGGATGATGCGGCGCGTCAAACTCAGGCTTTGGCGCAGCATTTGGCCAAGGCCAGTACTGCGCAGTCGCGACAGATCGGATCGGCCACCGAGTCTATCGGCACCATGGCCGGTTCTATCGAAGAGGTCAGTGGCAACGCGGAGCGTGCTGCCGATGTCGCGCGTTATTCGGTTGAAGTGGCAGGCAAGGGCGGCGGTGCAGTGCGTCGCAGCATCGAAGGCATGGACAGCCTGCGCGAAACTATTCAAGACACCGCCAAACGCATTAAGCGGCTGGGCGAAAGCTCGCAAGAGATCGGCAACATCGTCGAACTCATCAATGACATTGCCGAGCAGACGCAGATTCTGGCGCTCAACGCCTCCATACAGGCCTCCATGGCCGGCGAGGCGGGCCGCGGTTTTGCCATTGTTGCCGATGAAGTGCAGCGTCTGGCCGAGCGTGCAGCGCAGGCTACACGGCAGATTGATGCGCTGGTGCGCAGCATCCAAGCCGATACTCATGGCGCTGTGCAATCGATGGAGCGCAGCACCACAGAGGTGGTCTCCGGTGCGCGCCTTGCACAAAACGCAGGCGATGCATTGATTGAAATCGAATCGGTGTCGCAGCAGATCGCAAGCCTGGTGTCGAACATCTCCTCCAGTGCCCGTGATCAGTCGCAGGCTGGCCAAAGCATTGCACGCAACATGCAGGTGCTGCGTGAAATCAGCGGCCAGACCGCCGATGCAACGCAAAGCACCTCGCAAGCTGTCGCGAAATTGGCGGACCTCTCTGCAAGTCTGCAGCGCTCGGTGTCTGGCTTTGTGTTGCCGCCGTCGGATGCTGGCACATGAGCCAGCAACCGGACGCAGATGCACCACCTGCTGTTGCACTGCAGACGCTCGATGCAGTGCTGCGCGAAATCGCAGTGTCACTGGCAGAGGCTCGCGTGGCGTTGGATGCGTATGCTGCGCAACCCGAGGACTTGGCGGCGCTTGCTCAGGCGCGTGTGCCGCTGGCGTTGGTGCGCGGCGTGCTGCGCATGCTGGAGATCCATGCGGGCGCGCTGTTGGCCGAAGAGTGCTGCGAAGTCATCGATCACTTGCAAGCAGCGGGTGGTCAGGCGCGCAATCGCGCTGAGTCACTCGATGCATTGTTGCGCGGCATAGCGCAACTGCCGGGGTATCTGGAGCGCGTCGTTGGCGGTGGTCGGGATATGGCACTGGTGCTGCTGCCGCTGCTCAATGACCTGCGAGCCGTGCGCGGTCACGCCTTGTTGTCTGAAGGTACGCTGCTGCTGCTCAACCTCAAATCCGATCGGCAAGCGGTGGCGACAGCGCTGGGCGGTATTACCGAAGACAAGGCTGTGGCGCATTGGGCGCGTCGTCTGCGCGCTCGCTTCCAGATGGGTCTGGTCGGTTGGATTCGCGGCGATCAGGTGCAGGAGAATCTCGAAACACTCGGCAGCGTTGCGCGACAACTCGAGGAAGTGGCCACCGAACAGTCGGTGTTCCAGTTGTGGTGGGTGACCGGCGCTGTCATAGAGGCGCTCAGCGAGCAGGGTCTTGATGCCGGCGTGTCCATCAAACGCTTGATGGGTATGGCTGATCGGGAGCTGCGGCGCTTGTATGAAGAAGGCGAGGCGCGCTACGCGCAGGGCCCGCCGGTAGAGCTGCTCAACAATCTGCTCTATTACGTTGCACGCGCCAGCAGTCAGGGTCCGCGTGTTTCGGCGGTGCGAGCCTCGTTCCGCTTGGGTGAAGTGCTGTCCGCCGATGAAGCGGTTGAGCAGGAGCGTGAAAACCTCTCTGCGCCCTCGGTCAAGATGATGCAGACCGTGGCTGCTGCGATCCGTGAGGACCTAGGCCGCATCAAGATCGCGCTCGAAGATTTCATGTTGCGCGGCAGTGTACAGCCGGGCCAGTTGCAGCCGCAGGTGCAACTGCTGACCAAGATG
>CANFSB010000151.1 GCA_947449495.1 Pseudomonadota bacterium | reverse complement strand
GTGTTGGCGCACAGCCGGATGACATTGCCGGTATTGGGGGGAATCTCGGGTTCGTGCAGCAGGACGTGGAGCATGGGTCAGAGTCTGGCGTGACCCCCAGCCGATGCAAGTAGCACAGGATTCGCCGTCGCAAATCGGCAATAATTGGCACCCATGACCTCTCCCGCTTTGGACTTCTCGCCCCCGCCCTGGGTGGCGCCCGCCCCTTCCCTGCGCAGCGACTTTTGCGGGATGGATTTCGTCTCGCCTATCGTGCTGCTGTCGGGCTGTGTGGGCTTCGGCGAGGAATACACCCGCGTGTCGGGGTTTTCTAATCGCGACGTCGGTGCGGTGTGCCTCAAAGGCACCACTGGCAAAGCGCGTCTGGGCAACAAGCCACACCGTGTGTACGAAACACCCATGGGCATGCTCAACGCCATCGGGTTACAGAACCCCGGTGCAGACCATGTGGTCGATCGCATCCTGCCCACACTCGACTTCACCGAGACGCGTTTCATCGCCAATGCCTCGGGCTCGACCATCGAGGAATACATAGAAGTCGTAGCACGCTTCGATGACAGCCCCATCGACGCTATCGAGATCAACATCTCGTGTCCCAACGTCAAAGAAGGCGGCGTGACCTTTGGCAACGACCCCGAGATGTCGGCGCGAGTGGTGGCGGCGTGTCGCAAGGTCACGCAAAAGCCGCTGATCACCAAGCTCTCGCCCAACCAGACCAACATCCAAGACAACGCACGCCGTTGCATCGAAGCCGGCACCAATGCGTTTGCCGTCATCAACACGCTGATGGGCATGGCTGTCGATGTACGCACGCGCACCGCCATCATCGGTAATCGTCAGGGCGGTGTGTCGGGCCCGGCTATCAAGCCGATCGCATTGCTCAAGGTGGCGCAGGTCTACGAAGTGGCGCGCGCCCACAAAGTGGCCATCATCGGTCAGGGCGGCATTACCTGCGCCAACGACGCGCTGGAATTCATCATCGCTGGCGCCAGCGCGGTGGGCGTGGGCACCGCACTGTTTTATGACCCGCTGGTGTGCCCCAAGATCAACGCCGGCATCGCCGCGTATCTGGCTGCCAACAACATGGCCCATGTCAGCGAGCTGGTCGGCACCTTGCACGGTACCCACGGTCACTGATTTTTTACGACATCTCTGCCTTACGGAATCACCATGTCTGAACTTGCGACCATCAATTTCACGCGCGGCGTACCCGCCAACGAATCTTTCCCCACTGCAGAGCTAGCCGAGTGCGCTACAGCAGTACTGGCACAGCAAGGCGATGCCGTGTTGCAGTACGGCCCGGCTGCAGGCCTTGCGCCGCTGCGTGCGTGGCTTGCCGAATGGCAAGGCGTCAAACCCGAACAAGTGCTCACCGGCAACGGCTCGCTAGAGCTGGTCGACTTTCTGTGCACGGCCATGATCAAGCCGGGCGATGTGGTGTTTACCGAGTCGCCCAGCTACGACCGTGCCATCACGCTGTTTCGCCGTCACGGTGCCACCATCATCGGTGTGCCGCTGCAGGCCGACGGCCCCGACATCGATGCACTAGAAAAGCTGCTGGCCCAGCACAAGCCCAAGCTGTTCTATGTGATCCCCGACTTCCAGAATCCATCAGGTGCCACCTGCTCCAGTGCCAAGCGCAAGCGCATCGTCGAGCTGACCGGCCAGCACAACGTGCTGCTGCTCGAAGACGCGCCCTATCGCATGCTGCGGTATCGCGGTACGCAAGAGCCCACGCTGTTCTCACTGGCGCCCGATCGCGTGTTGCACATGAGCAGCTTTACCAAGTTGATTGCACCGGGCGTGCGCCTGGGCTTCATGCTGGGTGATGCAGCCATCCTGGCACGCATCGGCAAAGTGGCCGAAGACACTTACATCTCGCCGGGCTACTTCGCGCACGGCGTCACCTACGAATGGTGCCGTCGCGGCTTGCTGTTGCCGCAGATCGAGCGCCTCAAGGCGCTGTATGCGCCGCGCCTCGATGCTTGCCTCGCCGCACTCGACAAACACATGCCCGATGCCGTGGCCACGCGCCCCGATGGCGGCTTCTTTTTGTCGCTAACGCTGCCCGAAGGTGTGCTGACCACCGACCTGCGCGCCGCCGCGGCCAAGCGCAACCTCAACTTGGCCGATGGCTTGGCGTTTTTCCCGCAGGGTGGTGGCGAGCGCTTCTTGCGTCTGCCGTTCTGCGCACTGACTGCAGACGTGATCGATGAAGGCATCCGGCGTTTGGCTGAAGCCGTGCGCGAGGTTCGTAAGTAGACAAAGGGGCGGCATTTTTCGCCGCTGACCTCAGGTACGGACTTGGACAGCCAAGCCGACATAAAAAACAATGATGGCTCTCGCCCCGCACCTGCGGGGTCTTCTCACAATGTTGTTTTTGACAGCATATGTGTTAGGGAGCATTATTTATGCGGTGGGAAGTCCGATTCTGCGTCGAGTTCGACGCGGAATTTTATGATCTGAATTCAGGTGTTCAAGTCGAGCTACTCGCTTGTACCGAGTTGCTTGCCTGCTTTGGACCATCTCTGGGTCGACCCAGAGTTGACACGCTTAATGGCTCAAAGCACACCAACATGAAAGAGCTGCGTTTCCACGCGGACGGTGGCGTGTGGCGCATCGCTTTCGCGTTTGATCCACAGCGTAAAGCAGTACTTTTGATCGCTGGCAACAAGGCCGGCACCAAACAGCGACAGTTCTATCGGTCGCTGATTACGACAGCCGATCGCTGGTTCGACGCCCACTTGAGAAAGATCGCTCGACAGCTATTGAACTGAGGAAATCAAACATGGGTCGCACTGCCACCGAGATCATCAAGACTCTGTCTGCTGCACAGCGCAAAGCCATCAAAAAACGCGGCGAAGCATTGATCATCGAAGAGTTAAGTCTGCGCGAACTACGCAAGACCTTGGGACTCACTCAGGCGCTTGTCGCCAAGCGTCTCAAAAAGGGTCAGGATCGAGTATCACGCATCGAACAAAACGGCGACCTGCTGCTCTCTACCCTGTTGGACTACGTGAGATCACTCGGCGGCGAATTGGAGCTGGTATGTCGATTCAAAGACAAGCCAGACGTTAAGCTAAAAGTTGTTTGATCCAAGACCTTCAGCGCCCCGAACCGCAAAGAGTTTGTCGGTGTGGTAATCCCCCCGAAAAGTAGCTGAGGTCAGAAGTGGAATTTTCTCGTACTGTTTACCGAGGAGATTCCCATGAAGAAGTCCAAGTTCAGCGACAGCCAGATTGTTGGTTACATCAAGCGAGCCGAGGCTGGTGAGGCGGTGCCTGCGC
>CANFSB010000150.1 GCA_947449495.1 Pseudomonadota bacterium | reverse complement strand
TTGGCCAAGCGCATGGGCGCCAAGCGCATCATTGCCGAGACCGGTGCCGGTCAGCATGGTGTAGCCACTGCGGCAGCCTGCGCACGCGTGGGTTTGCCTTGTGTGGTTTACATGGGTGAGGTCGACATGGCCCGTCAGGCGCCCAACGTGGGTCGCATGCGACTGATGGGTGCTACGGTGGTGCCGGTTACCAGTGGTGATCGCACCCTGCGCGCCGCTATCGACGAAGCCTTTCGTGATTGGGTCACTGATCCGGAAGGCACGTTCTATTGCTTGGGTTCTGCGCTGGGCCCGCATCCCTATCCTTACCTGGTGCGCGAACTGCAATCGATCATCGGTCGCGAAGCGCGCGCGCAGATGCTGGCCAAGGCCGGTGCGCTGCCGGACTGCGTCATCGCTTGCGTGGGCGGTGGCTCCAATGCCATCGGCACCTTCCATGCCTTCCTAGGCGATCCGTCAGTCAAGATCATCGGCGTTGAAGCCGGTGGGCGGGGCCCTGGCTTGGGCGATAACGCTGCCACGTTGACTACCGGGCGTCCGGGTGTGTTGCATGGCACGTACACTCTGCTGCTGCAGGATGCCGATGGCCAGATTCAAGAGACGCATTCAGTGTCTGCCGGTCTCGATTATCCCGGCGTAGGCCCAGAGCACGCCATGCTGCGTGAGATCGGCCGCGTGCAATACATCATGGCCGGTGATGACGAGACGTTGGAGGCCGTGAAGGAATGCGCAACGCATGAAGGCTTGCTGCCCGCCATCGAAAGCGCGCATGCGCTAGTTGGTGCACGGGATTGGGCACGACAGAATCCGGGTACTCGCATCCTGGTGGGCATGTCGGGTCGCGGCGATAAAGACATGCCGACTTTGCAAACCACGCTGTTGGCTAACGACGGAGTGCTGTCATGAGCCAATCGCCCGCACAACGTCTGACGCAGTCCATCCGTGATGCGCGCGACACCCGCCCGGCGCTGGTGTCGTTTCTCACAGCGGGCTATCCGTCACGTGAGCACTTTCGTGCAGACCTAGCCACGGTTGCAGAACATTCGGATGTCGTCGAGATCGGCGTGCCGTTTACCGATCCGATGGCCGACGGTGTGACTATTCAGCGCTCCAGCATGGGTGCGCTAGCGCATGGTGTGACGCTGCACTGGATCATCGACGAGTTGGCCGCGATGCCGCCCGTCAAAGCGCCCTTGGTGCTGATGAGCTATATGAACCCGCTGCTGGCCTATGGTCTGGACAAACTCGCTGCAGATGCAGCGCGTGTGGGCGTCTGCGGTTTCATCGTGCCCGACATGCCACTGGAAGAGGCCGGCAACTTTGAAGTGGCGTTGCGTGCCAATGGTGTGGCGCTGGTGCGCATGGTCACCCCTGTCACGCCACCAGCGCGACTCAAGCACCTGTGCGATGGCGCAGAGGGCTTCATCTACGCGGTGACCATGACCGGTACCACCGGCAAGAATGTCACTGGCGCAGACGATGCGCTGACTGCAGTGGGCAGTTATCTGGATGCCGTGCGCAAGCAGGCAGCCATTCCTGTGTGCGCGGGCTTTGGTATTCGCGGCGCTGCGCAGGTCAAGGCACTGGATCCGCATTGCGATGGCGTGATCGTGGGTTCGGCTTTAGTCGAAACCCTCGAGCGTGGCGAATCAGTGGCTGCTTTGTTGGATGGTCTGCGCGGCGGCACTGCGTGAGACATTCCTTGCCGCGTCCCGGCAGCGCGCCAACGTTGGCGATGGCGCTGCTGCTGGGCACGCTGTCGACAGTCAGTCCGCTGTCGATCGATACTTTCTTTCCGTCCATTCCTGCGATTGCACAAGACTTTGATCTATCTGCCTGGCAGGTGCAGCAGATCGTCACGTCTTACATGCTGCCGTATGCGCTGTTCACGCTGGTGCATGGTCCGCTGTCCGATGCCTTGGGCCGTCGCAAGCTGGTGGTCATCGGCATGCTGCTCTACACCGTGGCTTCTCTGGGTTGCATGCTTGCGCCGAGTTTTGGCGTGCTGCTGTTGTGCCGTGTGCTGCAGGGCACTGCCGCAGGAATAGGGCCCACCATTGCGCGTGCAGTAGTGCGCGATCTGTACGATGGCCACAACGCACAGCGTTTGATGAGCATCATGATGATGGTGTTTTCCGTGGCGCCGGCCATTGGGCCTGTCATTGGCGGTTGGCTGCATGTGGCGTTTGGTTGGCGCTCGGTGTTCGGCTTCATGGTGTTCATCGGATTGTGCTTGGCGCTGTTTGCGTTTCTGGCGCTGCCTGAAACCCATCCGCCCGAGAAGCGCTCGCAGTTTCATCTAGGTCAGTTGGCGCGCACTTCTTGGGGCATTTTGTGCAGCACAGACTTCATGTTGCTGGCATTTTCCGCGGCGATGTCGGTGGGCGCAGTCATGTTGTTTATCGGCTCGGCACCGGCCATCGTCATCGACCGATGGCACTTGGGTGAGACGGACTACTTTTACTTGTTTGGTCCGGTGGTCACTGGCTTCATGACGTCCTCGTTCATTGCCAGTCGTTTGGCCGGCAGGGTCACCCGCACCGCCATGCTGCGCTTTGGCTATACGCTGATGACCACCGCAACAGCGCTGTTGTTATCGGCACAGCTGGTGATCACCGTGCTGCCGCTGTGGCCGCAGCAGCTGCTGCTGTTCTGCATGGCGTTTGGCGCGCAGTTCACCTTTCCCATTCTCACGCTCGAGATGCTCGATCTGCAGCCGCGTGCCCGCGGTGCCGCAGCCTCTGTCAGCACATTTGTAGCGCTGGGCTTTGGTGCCGTGGTGATGGGCGTGATTGCGCCGGCGCTGGGCGGCAGTTTGTGGCGAATTGAATTGGCCGCTACGCTGGGAGGCATCACTGCGTTTACGTTGTGGCGCATTGCGCGCCATCGCGTTGCAAGGAGCACGGTACATGTCCACTGAACATCGTCTGCGCGTTCCGTCTCGCTTTTGCGGCCCACCCACATCGGCCAATGGTGGCTATGTAGCTGGCTTGGTCGCTGCTGCAATGAATCGCGATGTCATCGTGCGCTTGGTGGGACCGCCACCGCTCGACACAGACATGAGCTTGCGAGCGGATGCAGAGGGTCAATGGAAACTCTTCAATGACCACAGCCCGGTCATTGAAGTGCGCGATGGCGGGCCCGACCTGCAGGTGCCCGAGGGCTGTGATTACGTCACGGCATTGAATGCCTCGATCAACGCGCCAACCGATTTCATTCACCCTTGCCCTGGCTGCTTTGTCTGTGGTCCGGCACGTGCAGTGGGTGAGGGTCTGCGGCTGATAGCCGGTGCTGTAACAGATCGCGACATAGTGGCCACGCCGTGGGT
>CANFSB010000149.1 GCA_947449495.1 Pseudomonadota bacterium | reverse complement strand
GCAGCCACGTCCACAGCTGTCTCTGCAGCCAGAGCGTTAGGCGCTTCGGCTTCAGGCGCCGCCGCCTGAGCCAAGACTGCCTGCGGAGCAAGAGCACCAGAGAGCAGCAGCACTCCTGGTCCGAACAGCAGCTTGGCCATGGCAGATCCTCGGGCAGCTATCAGAGTGCGGGCAGCGTGGTGCAGGCCGAACCCGTCGCGCTGAACGTTGCCGTCTTCGAGTTGCAGGTCCAACCGGCATACCAAGTGTCGGTGGCATCCTTGACCGCGCCCACATACGTGGTGGTATCGAAGAAGGCATCGATCGTCTTGGCATCAAACGGGGTACGAGCTGTCTCGTTGGCGCCGTTGATGAACACACTGCTCAGCGTCGAGGTGAAGGTTGACGTGACGTTGGTGCCGGCATTGAAGTTATCCGTCACCTGCTGAGCAGTCAGACCGCCCGATCCGATGAACGGTGTGGCACCGCAGCTCATGGCTACCGACTTGAAGACCGGCGGACCAATCTTCTCGGGAATTGAAGCTGCTGCACCAATGATGTTGGTGCCGTTGAGGCGCAGGCAACCAGACGGCGTGGTCATGATGCCATTCATGATCGTGGAATCGGCACCACCGCGCAGCAAAATAGCGGCTTGGTTGTTATTGGCGAGCTGCTTGTGCACAAACGTGAAGTTGGACAACTTCATGTAGGTGCGAGGCGTCTGGTTCTCCAGCGCATTGGCCGAGTCCAGTTCAATCATCGAGTCGGGGGCGCCGCTGGTCTTTTGCACAGCGATCACGTACTGGATGTTGCCCTGGTAGCCGGTGTCCAGATCGAGGTTGTCGTCATCGGCGCCGGTGAACACCATGTACTTCATGTTAACGCGGCCGCCGAAGGCTTCCATCGCGTCATCAGAGCTGTTGTGCGAATGGATGTAGCTGATCGAAGTACCGGTGCCGACGCCCTCAAGCGTCAGTGCCTGCAGTTCGCTGTCGGCAGACAGCACATAACCCGAATACCGGATCTGCACGTACTTCATGGTGCCGCTGTTGTCGGCAGGCGTTGCGCCACCGAAGTAAGCCGGATCCACTGCGCCCTCTGTCTGGCGCTCGCAAGCGACCGTGCCCGGCGTGGCTGCCGGAGCAACGGTGCAATCGGTGATGGGCGCACGGCCCAACAGCACGACGCCGCCCCACTGGCCCTGCGAGTCGTCTGTGGCCAAGCCCAGAACGTTGTCACGGCTGGTAAACACGATCGGCGACGTGGCAGTGCCGACGGCGCTGATGCGGTTGCCGCGGTTGACAGCAAGCCATGCGACGCCCGTTGACGCGTAGATCACCACGCCAGGGTTGATGGTCAGCGTGACCACGGCATCGGCAGTAGGTGCTGCGCCGCGGTCATAGCCCACGTCCACGCGACCGCCGAGCGAATACAGCAGGCCAGGGATCTTGGTCAGCGTGCTGCTGCGCGTGAAGCGCGCCGGCAGTTCGCAAACGCGATAGGTGCCGGTCGGACCGGTGATCGTGCCGCGATCGGCCAGACCAGCCGAATCGTCGATGGTGGGGCAGCCGCCGGCAGGTGTGACCAGCGTCGGCGTGGTGACCGGCGGGGTAACGGGGGCGGTCGTCGTGTTGTTGACGATGCTGATGTTGCCACCGCTGCCCGGCGAGGCAATCTCGTTGGCACCGCAACCACTGAGCACTGCGGCAACCGCAGCGATAACAAGCTTGTTCGAGTAACGCGAGACGCTGACCATGACACTCCCCTGCGGGTATCCCGGGATGGGTGGATACAGAGCAACCTGATGCCGCTGAGAAACACTCTCAGCGGGTATGGCAGGCACTCTAAGGAGTGATGGTTGCGGTCTTGTGTACGGTTTGTGACGTTCCTGTTACAGCTCTTGAGAGGCCACCTTTACTTGACGGCGAAACCCGCGCGCGGGTTGAATTCTTTGCTGTCTGAAGTGCGCACTGCAGACACCCAAGCCGCTGCGGCCCGGCCATCACGATGCGGGTTGCCCTTGATGGTGATGGCGGTGCCAGCCGCAAAGTCCTTTAAGCGAATGCCGGCGCGTGTGAGGGTGCTAGGGCCTTCTGCCTCGAAGCCCCAAGTGGTGACTTTGCCTTTTGCATCCTTCACGTCTACCAATAGCCACGAGTGCGGGTTGGTGTACTGAAACTCTTTGACCACGCCGGTTAGCGTGACTTCTTTGGTCGCATCGAACATCGCGCCCGAATGATGCGCAGCAGCTGGCAACGCAAGTGCCGACAGGACTACGGCGCAGCCGACGATATAACGCTTGATCATGATGTATCCCCGCTAGGTGCTTATGTTGCTTTGCCAGTTACTGCTTGGGAGCCTGTTCGAAATCGAAAGGCTTGAACTCGGATGTGCCATCGGATTGTTTTTCGATCGCATTGTTGGTGTTCTCACGGCAATCCCAATAACGCAGGCGCAGTGACTTGTCGTCGTTGGTCAGCTGTGTCCAGCTTTGACGCGTATACCAAGGCTTAGCCAGATTCACGGGGTCATACACCCACATGTCTGATTGCAGCGTCTTGGCGTCCACCTTGTGCCAACGCTCTACCACCGTGGTCTGCTCGGAATAGTCCGGCTGCAGGCCGCGCTGATACTGGCCTTTGTTGAGGTAACGCGTGTGCATGACCAGCGTGTCGCCATCCCAGAAGCCGATGGTGTCGCCGTTCCAAGACGGATAGGCATCGTCTTCAGGCGTATGGTCGCGACCGTCGGTGTAGACCCGGCGCACGTCATTGACCATCTCGTTGATGAGCCAGGTCTGCGTGGGCGTCACCACAAACTCATGCAGGAAGGGTTCGGTTGCCCACCGCGGCACGCCGGGCGGACGGCAATCGCTGATGGGGTCGTATTCACCGCCGGTGCGGGCCAGCTGATCGGCCTTGCGTTGATAGACCGCGCGCCCGGCAGGCGTCAGCTGTGCGGTGGTGGTTCCCGGTGCCCCCTTGGCGACGCCGGCGTAATACTCGGGCTTGGGCGGCTTGCCGGCCAGATCGGCATCAAACTCCAAGCCACCGCCAGTGCGGGTATAGACGCCGGACCAGTCAAAGGCCGGCTCAGCCATCTGCGCCCAGTTGGGGTTTTTGCCGCCCGCCGCGCTGTCGCGCAGTTTCTGGAACAGGTCCCAGGAGGTCTTATAGCGCTCGCCAAAAGCCTGCAGTTGCTTCTTCTGGGCCGGCCAGTCGGCTCCTTTGTTGACCCATGCCGGTGGCCGGTCCTGGGCGACCCCGCGAACCAGCACTGCCCCGACCACCACTGCTGCCAACGCAACAGCAATGCCTATCGCCCGCTTGCCCCCAACTGCCATGTTCATGTCCTT
>CANFSB010000148.1 GCA_947449495.1 Pseudomonadota bacterium | reverse complement strand
GCTTGCGGGTCACACCATCGAAGCAGCGTTTCTAATCCATTCAAGTCTGGACTGTGGCCGAGCATGCGGCACAGGCCCAAACGTTCGTCTTCGAGTTTGAGCAGCGCCGCCACGCAGGCTTGGCGCTCACCACCGACAGCCTCCAGGCCATCAATGTCGCCTTTGCCAAGTAAGGCATGCTCGCGCACAAGTTGGCGTTCGAGCTGGATTAGCAGGGAATATTCATCGCCGAGCAGACGCCCTAGCGTGTCGCGACAGACTGACGGATCAATGCCGCGCGTCATTGACGACCTTGGCGCCCCGGCAGTTCACGTTCCATGCGGATCAGCTTGTCAGCGATGCGCTGCGGGTCGGGCTTGTAAGTGCCGTCCTCGATGCGTTGCTGTACAGCTGCCACGCGGGCGCTATCTACCGTGGGAGACTGGCTGACGGCCGCTTCGAGTGTGGCCATGCTGCGTGCAGCAGAGCTGATCGAAACGCTGTCGCTCGGCGCGTCGCTGGCCGCCGGATCGGGGGAAGCGCCGGTGTCGCTGCCGTCAGCGGCACGCGAAACCGCCTTGCCGCCCGCAATGCGGACTGGCTGGGTTCCAAAGCCGTTGATACTGCTGCTCACCGTCGTTCTCCTGTCACTACTCTTGCCTGTCTCATAGGGGCTAACGGCAAGGTTTATTGGAACTTGAGGACCAATTTGTCATATCACAGTCCGAGTCGCACACGATCTGATGACTCGGCCTGTCCTTCCACAATCTTCTGCGAGTCAATGTTGCGAACTTTGACCCGACCGGCCGGCGAGGCATCGGCAATGGCCTCGCCTTGGACCCGTACCTCAATACCACCGGCTGCTGCGACCAGAGTCACGCGCTGCCCGCGCTTGATGAGCACGTCACTCATCAGCAAGTCGGTCGTCAGTGCGGTACCCGGCCCAGCTGCATTCTTTAGATGTCTGCCCTGTAGTGCCGTGATGTCGCTCACGTAACGGGAGGTAAAGCCCGGCAGCCTCTGGGTGCGCAGCTCTACATCTGCGCCGGTGAGCACGCTGCCCGCTGCGGCCGCTTGCCGCAGCACCAGCACGGGCATTTCGGATTCGAGGGTGACTGGCACATACACAGTCCAGAAGGGATTGATGCAGCGGATACCCACAGTCATGCGTGCAGCAGGTGTAGTGCCTGGGGGCAGAAAAGCTTCGGGTGCAGCGCAGAGGGGCAGACGCAAGCGTGGATCCAGCGCAGCAGCCTGCGCATGCAGTGTTGATCTGCCGTCACCTGCCGGCATCAGCGAGCGCACATGTGCGCTGGCCAGTTCACGTAGCTGAGCTGTGTCCTGAATGGCCTGCGCAGTGGCATCCAAGGTAAGCAGGGCAGTGAGCCAGATCAGATGTTTGTTATGCGCCATATATAAGGTGTCCGTTGTGCAGCGATGTGTTGCTTGATTGCCGCGACGGGTTTCTGTCGTTTAAGCAATGCATGCAGCAGCGCTGCAGAAGTCAAAGCAATCGCCATGCCACGCTATAGAAGGTGATAAACCGCACAGTGCTTTGCTCAAGTTATGCGGCGGCGTGCCGTTACAAGACGACAGCCATTAGCCGCATGCGGCAAGGTTTAACCTTGCTCGTGTGACGTAGTTCACGAAACCGCAGCCCGTTCAGGGCTGGCAGGCCACATCAAGCCTATTTGCAGGCCTGTGGCACAGCCCTTGCTCAAGTCAATACCGAGACAGGTTTTTGACGGAGCACAAACGTGGCGATGGATCTCGATTCATACCTTGGTATTCATGCGCAGGCACTGCAGGTGCGTGCGCGTCGTACTGAGTTGCTCGCGACCAATCTCGCCAATGCCGACACACCTGGGTATAAGGCGCGCGACATTGACTTCAAGTCTGCGATTGCCGCAGCCATGGGTCCGGCTAACACGCCCTCAACACCGCTGGCCACCAACGCACGTCATATTGGTGTGGGTGCATCTGCTGGCACGGGTGCCGCAGGTCCGCTGGGTGGCAAAGACTCACTCGAATCATTTTTGAAATACCGCACACCGCTGGCTCCCTCGCTCGATGGCAACACCGTCGATGCGCAGCTTGAGCAGGCCGCGTTTGCCGATAACACCGTCCGCTATCAGGCGACTTTGCAGTTCCTGTCTGGGCGTTTTCGCAGCTTGATGACCGCGATCACTGGCCAGTAACAGGCACAGGAGCAGCAGCATGTCTTCATTTCGCATCTTTGATATCGCCGGCTCGGGTATGTCCGCCCAGTCGGTGCGCCTCAATACAGTGGCAAGCAACCTGGCTAACGCTGAGAGCGTCAGCGGTGATCCGTCGACCACCTATAAAGCGCGCCATCCGGTCTTCGAGGCGGTGCGCGCCAATGTGGCCGCCGGACGCAATGGCGGCGCTGAAGCTGCAGTGCGCATCAAAGGTGTGGTCGAGTCCGACGCGGCACCTACAGCGCGCTATGAACCGGGTAATCCTTCGGCCAATGCCGACGGGTATGTGTTTGCGCCCAGCGTCAACAGCATCGAGGAGATGGTCGACATGATAAGCGCCTCGCGTGCTTACCAGAACAACGTGGAAGTCCTTACGACTTCTAAAGAACTGCTGATGGCCACTTTGCGCCTCGGCCAATAACAGCAGAACAGGTAAACCATGGCCACTTCCGCAATTACTGCTGCAACGACATCGGCCCTGACGGGTGGTGCCAGTGCAGGCGCCAAGAGTCAGCTCGGCCAGGACGAGTTCCTGAAGTTGATGCTGTCCCAGATGAAAAATCAGGATCCGTTCAAGCCCCAGGATCCGGGTGCGTTTATTGCTCAGCTGGCACAGTTCAGCACTGTTAGCAGCACGCAGTCGATGCAAAAGGACATTGCCTCGCTGACCGACTCGCTGCGTTCATCGCAAGTGATCGACGGCACAGCATTGGTGGGCCACAGCATTCTGGCTGCCTCTGATGTGGCCAATCTGCAGCAGACCGGCAGCGTCACAGGCTCGGTCACCGTGCCGGATGGTGCCTCGGCAGTGAACATGGTGATCACTGATGCCAGTGGCCAGTTGGTGCGGCACATGCCAATGGTCACGCAGACAGGCCTTGCGGCTTTCTCGTGGGATGGCAACACCGACGGTGGCTCACGCGCCCCGGCCGGCACCTACAAGATTTCTGCTGTTGCCGATATCGGTGGCCGCAATCAGCAACTAGAAACACAGATGAGCAGCAAGGTCGGGTCGGTAACGATAGATCCGACTAACCACGCGCTGACGCTCAACACCGAACTTGGTCCCATTGCACTCGGCGCTGTGCGCCGCGTGATGTAAGGAGATTTATTCATGTCTTTCCGCCTTGCACTCAGCGGCCT
>CANFSB010000147.1 GCA_947449495.1 Pseudomonadota bacterium | reverse complement strand
GGCACTGGCCATGGCGCTGCAGGACTATGCCGGTGCAGTGGTGATGGTGTCGCACGATCGCCACCTGCTGCGCACCGCGAGCGATAGCTTGTATGTCGTGCATGACGGACGACTGCAGGTGTTCGACGGTGACTTAGATGACTATGCAGGATGGCTTGCCAGTAGTGCCGCGGCTGCCAAAGCCGATGCAGCACCGGGCAGCGCTGCCAACGCAGTCGTGTCGGAGAGTGCCGAGGATCGCAAACAGCGCAAACGCGATGAAGCCGCGCGCCGCGCCCAAACTGCGCCGCTACGCGCTGCCGTGCAGAACTGGGAACGCAAAATGGAAAAGCTTGCGCAGCAGATTGCCGCACTCGACGCGCAACTGGCTGATGCCGCGCTGTACACAGAGTCACAAAAAAAGAAGCTGCTGGAAGTCACCGCACAGCGCGCCCAACTGGGCCGCGACAACGATGTGGCCGAAGCCGGTTGGCTTGAAGCCAGCGAGGCGCTGGAGCAGGCGGAGGGTTGACTCCGCCTGCCCGCAGTCTCGGTACGCTACCGAATCAGAACTTGTAGCGCAGACCCAGCTTGTAGGCCCGACCCGTCACATCGAACAACACATTGTTGCCCGAGCCATTGGCACCCGGCGTACGCGGCGGATCCTTATCCGTCACGTTGTTCACTGCACCAAAGACCACCAGATCATTGGCTGTCACGCCACTGATCGCGTACTGCCCAGTCAGATCGAAATACATCGCTGACGGAACATCATTACGGTTGGAGGTGATGCCCTTGTTGACGGACGTGGACGACAACGACCAACCCGGCTCATCCGGCCCGATAAAGCCGATGAAGAACTTGCCACTGGGAATATAGCGGGCATGCAAACTGGTCTGTAGACCGCCCTTTCGCCAAGTGACCATGCTGTCGAGCGTGTAGTCAGGGATACCCGGAATCTGACCACCACGCAGACCTGTGTAGCCGGCACGGTCCAAGACACCGGCGGTATCGACTGTCTTTAGGTCTGCCACAAAAGTGGCCAACAGTCGCAGGTCCAAATTGCCTGCAGCGCCCAACGGCTGCTTGTAGCTGACCTCGACATCCAGACCGCGTGTGATGAGCTTGTTGACGTTCAACAGTACGTCTTTAACCAGCGTCACCATATTGGTGGTCGGATCGCGCGTCACCAGCGTGCACAGCTCGGTCGCACCCTGATAGCAGCGGTTGACGATAGTGGCGTTGCCCAACGTACCAATCGCATCGTTGATCGTGATGTCGTAGTAGTCGGCCGACATTTGCACGCGACCCAATGCACCGTCGAACTGCGGCTGCACCACAACACCAAACGTCTGCGTGTCTGCTTGCTCTGGCTTGAGGTTGGGGTTCGAGCCGGAGGTCAGTGCGTGGTTGGTCTGCAATCCGGTGACAGGATCGGTCAGGATCGAAAACCCACTGGTCTGCGGACCGTAAAGCTCCGACACATTAGGCGCGCGGGTATCGCGTGACTTAGTAGCGCGGAAACGCACCGAACTAATCGGTGACCAGGTGCCGCCAATCTTCCAAGTAGTGGCGCTGACGTTACTGGTGGAATTGGCACCGCTACGCTCGTACTGCGTATGACGGATGGCGGCGTTCACATCCAAGGTACGCAACAGGAATACATCCTTGGCCAAAGGCACGATGGTCTCGGCGTAGGCCTCTTTGACAGTGACCTTGCCGGCAATGCTCTGTGCATTGGACGCAAAGAATCCCAGAGACTTCGAGATCGCATCAGCAGAACCGGCCATATCATCGACGCGGTACTCAAGGCCCGAAGCTACCGACACATCACCGGCCCAGGTCGCAAACGGCGCGCCCTGCACGTTAGCAGCCAACTCTTGCTCTGTCGTGACGTTGGCCTGAATCGCAGTACCGGTCACATAAGCCCAAGCAGCGGGATTGATCTGATTGCCGAATGGATTGAGCGCAACGCATGCTGCATCGTCATTTGTTGTGCTGGCATCAGCATTAATGCTACAGACGGCCTTACCCGATGCATCTTTGACTGCATTGAAGGCATTGGCCATCTTGGCGTTAATGACGTTGTTGCTGACTTCATTGCGGTAGTCGTTGCGGCCGTAGGCATACGATGCATCCCACGTCCACGTGCCACCCAGCTTGCCGTCGAGTGCAGCCACAAAGCGCAAGGCACCGTTCTTGGCAATGACCTCTGGGTTACCGAAGTCTGCGTAGTGGCGTCCCAACTGGAACGAGGTGACGCCCGCTGCATCCATGCGCTTGGCAATGTCGAACTGCGCATTGGTGGAGGTGGGCAGGAACGGATTCGTACGCAGGATCGTCAGCGCCGTAGTGCCGAGCGTGTTGCGATATTGGCCAGCGTAGTGCGTGCCGGTGAGATGGCCGTACGACAGGTCAAAGCGACCGGTGATGTCATCGGTAAAGTCGTATTTCAAACGCGAGTAAAACGCACCGCGCTCAGTGGCTGCCTTGATTGGAATGCCTTCAAAGTAGCCGTTACGGCCTTCGCCCTCACCACCGATCATGTACAGGCTGTTGACCAGGCTGCCATACACAAACGGCCGTGCCGAACCATCGGCGTTGAAGGTCAATCCAGCCAAGGACGTGGTGTTGATCACGCCGCCCGGAGCAATAGTCGACGGACGGATGTCCGGCAGAATGTTGTTGGCGGGAATCGGAAACAGACCATTGACGGCCGGCACCACGCTGATCTGCGGCTGATTGGCCGTTGCCGTCGCAGGCGGTCGGCCGAAGTTCAACACTTCGTCTGCGCACCAGTCACGCACCGTGCAGGTACCGATTCCCGTGTTCTTCTCGAGGTCTACTGCATACACAAAGTGGCCGCGACCGCCGAAGGCAGCAGTACCACCGGAAAAATGGAAGGCGGATGTCTTGTCGTCGTTCTGCGCGGACACCCCATATTCGGCCGATGCCTTCATGCCCGTCATTTTTTCATTGACGATGAAGTTGACAACGCCGGCCACTGCATCCGAACCATAAGCAGCCGATGCACCACCGGTCACCACCTCAACACGCTCAATGATTCCACTGGGGATCATGTTGGTATCGACTGTGCCCTGAGTGGTCGAGGGGACAAACCGCTTGCCATCGACGATGGTCAGCGTGCGTTGAGTGCCCAAACCGCGCAGATCCAGCACACGCCCACCGACATAGCCGGTGCTAAAGCCCTGAGCGGCCGGGGTTTGCGTACCGCGAAAAGCAGGCAGTTCGTTCAGTGCATCGCCAATGTTGCTGGCAGCACGATCTTCAAGCCGGTCCAGACCCATCACACTGACAGGAGTGGGTGACTGAAAGCCGTCGCGCACAATGCGCGTTCCGGTAACAACAACG
>CANFSB010000146.1 GCA_947449495.1 Pseudomonadota bacterium | reverse complement strand
GGCGAACACGGTGGCTTTAAAGAGGTCATCAGCCGGGTGGTCGGGCGCGGTGCGTTCTCGGCCTTCAAGTTTGAGTCAGGCACCCATCGCGTGCAGCGCGTACCGGCCACCGAAGCACAGGGCCGCATTCATACCTCGGCCTGCACCGTGGCCATCCTGCCCGAAGAAGACGAGATCGAATCGATAGAGATCAATCCTGCGGATCTGCGCGTGGATACTTTCCGTGCATCCGGTGCCGGTGGTCAGCACGTCAACAAGACAGACTCGGCGATCCGCATCACCCACATTCCCACCGGTGTGGTGGTCGAATGTCAGGATGAACGCTCGCAACACAAGAACCGCTCACGCGCGATGGCCTTGCTTAAGGCACGCTTGCTGGCGGCAGAGCGCGAGAAGCAGCAATCGGCGCAGGCGCAGTCACGCAAGCTGCAGGTCGGCAGTGGCGATCGATCAGAGCGCATCCGCACCTATAATTTTCCGCAGGGTCGCATTACCGACCACCGCATCAACCTCACGCTCTACAAGTTGGCCGATGTGGTGGAAGGCCAGTTAGATGAACTGCTGCAGGCCTTGCAGCAAGAGCATCAAGCCGAGGAGCTGGCCGCGCAGGTTGGCGAGTAAAACGCATCAACTCAGCCGCGCGCACCACGCTGCACGCTGACCAGCATTGCACTGACGTAGATCACTGGCAGCGACAGCAGCGCGGCAAACAACACCCGCGATACGGCCACGCCAGTGCGCGCGCCCTCCTGCCCGGCCAGCGACATCACCACGCCAAAGAAAATGCCCACCAGCATCACGAACACCAGCACGGCTGCCAGCGTGGCCAGATAACTGCCGGTCAGCGTCAATGCATTGCCGCGCACCAATGCGATGCTGCGACGGCAGGCCTGCAAGGGGCCCAAGCCTTCGCAGACCGCTACCGTCCAGGCCAGCGACAGCCACACCAGCGGAACTACCAGCGGCGCACACAGCAGCCAGATCACTGCAGTAATCGCGGCAGAAGGCAAGGTGATCAAGCTGCGGCGCAGCGCATCAAACACCCGCAGCGGCCTGCCATCGACCAGCGACTGCTGGCGCAACGTTACCGCGCCATAGCACAGCAGCATGATGAGGATGCTGGCGCCGTACAGCGCCCACCACTGGCCGCTGTGCACGAGCCCACTGCCCTCGCCGCTGGCGATGGATTCAGACCCGGGCGCTCCACTGGCCAATACGCCAATCAGTGCCAGTGGCAAACAGAACACCCACGATAGCTGGAATAATGCCGCCGCCGCCCGCAGTACCTCTCGCGCCTTTAGCGTGGAGGGCGGACGCCACTTCACAACTGGAGTTTCAGGTTTGCCAGACGACGAGGACAGGTCAGCTTCAGACACGGCAGGCTCCGCAATAGGGGCAGGCAATGTAGCAGAGCAGCGCAGCATTGCCGCGCTACTGCAGCATGCGGCTGAGTGCGGACTGCAGCGACTGGACGCCGAACTTCTGCTGGCCCGCGCCACAGGCCTGTCACGCGCCACACTGCGCGCTCATGACGAATTGCCCGTCGCCGCCACTGCGCAGGCGCAGTTTGCCGCTGAATGCTCACGTCGGTTGAGCGGTGAACCGTTGGCCTATATCGAGGGCAGCAAAGAGTTCTGGTCACTGCCGCTACAGGTCTCGTCCGCTGTACTGGTCCCGCGTCCCGAAACAGAATTACTGGTCGAGCGCTGCCTGGCGCTGTTGCCTACGGGGCCGCAGCACATCGCAGATCTGGGCACCGGATCCGGTGCTATCGCGCTGGCGCTGGCACACGAGCGGCCACGGTGGTCGATCACTGCTGTCGATGCCTCTGCTGCGGCATTGACCGTGGCACAAGCCAACGCGGTGCAACTGAAACTGCAGCAAGTGGACTTCAGGCTAGGCAGTTGGTGCGAGCCGCTGGGCGACCGGCTGATGGATGCGATCGTCAGCAACCCACCCTATGTCGCCGAGAATGACCCGGCACTGGTGGCACTGGTCCATGAACCGCTGTCGGCATTAGCAGCCGCCGATGAGGGCTATGCAGACTTGCTGGCCATAGCCAGTCAAGCACGCGACCACCTGCGCCCAGGCGGTTGGTTGCTGTTTGAACATGGCAGCACGCAGGCGTTGCGGCTGGCCACAGAGCTTGGCGCGCTGGGTTACGCTGAGGTTGTCTGCCACCCCGACCTTGCCGGCCTGCCGCGCGTGACTCAGGCTTGTTGGCCCGCGTACACACTGAACGCCGGAGACAGTTGATGCGATTGCTTAGAGGTCTGCTGCGCACGGTTGTGTGGAGCGTGTTTGCCGCGATACTGCTGAGCGTGTTGCTGGTGGCGGCGCTGCGTTACGTCAATCCGCCCACCAGCGCCTTCATGATCGCCGCGCGCGTTGAAGCCTGGAACAGCAAGAGCTCCAAACCGTTTGTGCTGCGTCAGCAGTGGCGACCTCTGTCCAACATCTCACCGCAGGCCGCCATTGCAGTGGTGGCTTCCGAAGATCAACTGTTCCCGCAGCATCGCGGCTTTGATGTGGCACAGATCCGCAAGGCCATAGATGAGGCCGATCAGGGCGGCCGCGCGCGCGGCGCCAGCACCATCAGCCAACAGACTGCCAAGAACCTGTTCCTGTGGTCGGGAAAGAGCCTGGTGCGCAAAGGCCTTGAGGCATGGTTCACCGTATTGATGGAAGCGTTCTGGCCCAAGCGACGCATCCTGGAGGTGTACCTGAACGTGGCGCAGTTCGGCGACGGGCTGTACGGCGTGCAAGCAGCATCCCGCGAATATTTTCGCCACGACGCGGCCACGCTCAGCGCCAGCGAGGCCGCACTGCTGGCGGCCGTATTGCCCAATCCCATTCGCCTGAAAGCCGGCAAACCCAGCGCCTATGTGCAGCGCAGACGCGATGAAATTGTGGGGCAGATGCAGGCGCTCGGCGGCCCGCGTTATCTGCAACAAGTGCTGTAGGCCCACTTGCGGCCAATGCACTGATGAGTCAGCATTTTGCCAATGATTCAAAAACCAGACACTACCGCCAATCTACTTCCTGCAACCAAAGAGTCTTCCCAACTCTTAACTGCAAGCGTCGTGGCGCACTCAAAACTCGCGTACGGTTTTGTACCCTTTGCCTCTCGCGGTGGAATCGTGACAAACGAACTCATCAACACTCTGCGCGACCACCACAACTGTTGATCAGTTGACTGTCGAACCTCAGTTCACCGAGCTGGGCAGATCCGGTGCCGGTGCATCAGCAAACACCTGTGCTGCATCAATCGCATCGTATCGATATTGGCGATTGCAAAACTCGCAGGTAATGGCCACTGAACCCTGTTCGTCCAGAATCTCTTTGACCTCATCCTCACCCAGCGACAACAGCAGGCTGTTCACACGGGC
>CANFSB010000145.1 GCA_947449495.1 Pseudomonadota bacterium | reverse complement strand
ATAACGGTAAGCGGCAAACTTTGGCTGTTCTATTTGTGCCAATGATCGCAAAGGCTGCTGTATGGAAACAGCAGCCTATTTCGCCGCTCTGTGCAAATAGGCGCTTAGGACTGCGTCAGCGCGCTTGTCCAAGGCGGCGCTGTAGCTTTGCCACGTCAACATCACTTACGCCGATCGATCGAAAATAGGTGCGGGCGCCGCCGTGTTGACGGTCGAGCGCGTCCAGAAACGATTCGATCGCCTCGGGAGGAGAACCCATCAGGGCTGCAATTTTCGGGTTCTGCCTGAGCATCTCGGCCACTTGCGGCCCCTGCTGCTCAGGCGTCGCCAGATAGCCTGCAGACAGGCTGTAGTTGTGCACGATGTCGCTGCGCGACACGCCGGCCAGAGACAGCAGCAGAGCGGAGATCATGCCGGTGCGATCCTTACCGGCTGTGCAGTGGAACAGCACCGGTCCCTGCTGCGCCGCAGCCATGGCTTCAAATACCTGACGGTACTGCGTCTTGTTGGCAGCCAGCGACTGCACATACAACTCGCCCAGTGAGTCAGGCAGCTTGTCGAGACCCAGCTTCTCACTACCCAGCAAAGAAACGCGCACGTAGCGAAAGCGCGAATCTGCGGCCAACGGATCGGCGGCAGTAGCCACTTCCTCTGCGGTGCGCAGATCAACATCCAGCACTACACCGCGGCCAGCCAGCAGATCCGTATCTGCTGCTGTCAGACGATTGAGATCTGCTGCGCGCACAAACGCACTGGCAGGGATAGCACCGTTGCGTCCCATCAGCCCGCTGAACGAGCGCACGTTGGAGGCTCCCTGCAAAGGAATCAGACGTGCCGCGTCAGCGCTGGCAAGGTTGCCGACAGTCGACGGCGCAGCAGTTGCGCTGCTCGCCTGCATCGGCGACAGGGCCATCGACTGGCATCCCGTCAACAGCAGTGCCGTCAGTGCAGCGGCTTGAACCGCTGCCGTCATACGCAGCCTCACTGCGACACCCCGAAGCGGACGCGAGCCTCGATGCCGTAAGTGCGCGGGTCGTTGAAGATACCGTAGGTACCCAGCGACGAGTTGACGCTCTTGTAGAAGAGATGCTGCTCGTCGAGCACATTGCGAGCCCACAGCGAAAGCTCTGCTGAGGCACCCATCGATGCAAGCGGGATATCTACCAGCGACAGACGGGCGTTGACCACCTTAGAGTTGTCGACCGGCGTCTGCTCCACTTCGCTGGTGTAGTAGCCATCAGACCAGTTGCCATCAACATGCAGCTTGATGGCAGCCACGCCCATGGGCACTACATAGTCAATCGACAAACTGCCAGCGTTCTTGGGTGCAAACAGCGGCAACACCTTGGTCAGCGCAGTGCCGGTGATATACGGATTAGGCGCACTAAGGGCATCAATGTCGGTCAGCGTGTAATTGAGGCTCAGCGTCAGATTCGTAACAGGCGCCAGCGCCACTTCAATTTCGGCACCGCGAGACTTGCCGCTGGTGCTTGCGTTGGTCGTGTCAGACACCGTGCGCGGCGAGCCACCGACCGTGAGCGGATAGAAAAAGTCCATCTGCTTATTGGCAATCTCCGCATCAAACAGCGCGACGTTGAATCGGGCGCGGTTGTCCCAGAACTGGCTCTTCAGACCCAATTCAAACGCCTTGACCTCTTCGGGGCCAAAAGCGCGATAGCTCAGCGAGCGTGAATTGGCGCCGCCGGCCTTGAAGCCCGTGCTCCATTTGGCATAGGCGAGCATCGCATCACGAAGATCCCAAGCGACAGTGACCATCGGATCGAAACGACTCCAAGAATCGTCAAACGCCAAGGTCGAAGCCACGCCATTGAGCGTAAAGAGACTGCCGTTCTTGTCGTCCTTGGTGTAGCGACCGCCGGCAGTGATGTGCAGGCGCTTGATGGACGCGGGCGTCCAGGTAGCCTGACCGAACACACCAATGCTGTCGGTCCACGCATGGCTGGCACGATCCACTGTCACCTTTGTCAGGTCGAGCGGCGTATAGGCCGGGTTGGGTGAGTAAGCAGAACCCGTGGCGTTCCACAGGTTGGTCAGCGGTGTTTGGGCGTCGTCGCCCGCGGACTCGTGGTAATAGAACGCACCACCGACATACTGAAGCTCGGCAGTGTTACCGATGAGCTGCACTTCTTCGCTGTACTGGTGCTGCTTGACTTGAGCAAGGCTGTAGCGTGCGAACGGCTTGTTTGCAGCAAAGGTGCTGATTGAGTCAATGAAGCCCTGATCGAACTGGCCCTGCTCAAGGTCGCGGTAAGAGCTGATGGATTTGATCTTCAGGCTGTCGCTGACCTGCCAATCTGCTACCAGCAGATGGCCGCTTGTCTTGCCTACGCTCTCCTGCTGCATCCCACCGAGAATCGAAGAGTCCCGGCGCGAAGTGGAGGCACCAGCGACTTGCAACACGCTGGCAAACGGGCCAGCGATCAGCAGCTGTGCATGATAAGGCGTGGTCGCGTCTGAGGCGTTGTCGTAGGCATAGGTCACGTCGAGGCTATCGCTGGGCTGCCACAGCGCCGTTGCCCGAACACCTTGCTTGTTCCAGCTGTTGAAGTCCGTCTCGCCCACGGCCGGGTTATCTGTCGTGCCATTGCGGCGGTTGACCAGCGCATCGATCTTGAAACTGAAGTCGCCAGTCTTGGGCAGATCCAGATGGACCACACCGTTGTAGCCCCCGAAATTTCCCAGACCAACGCGGGTATCGAGCCGGAACTGGCCGCTCGGAGCCTTGGTCACCACGCTGATCGCGCCACCTTCGGTATTGCGACCGAACAGCGTGCCCTGCGGGCCCTTCAGGACTTCGATGCGCTCCACGTCATAGAGCGCGGTGCCCAGGCCTTGGGCACGGCCCAGGAACACGCCATCTACATACACACCCACACCTGCGTCGCGCGCAGGCTGGTTGGCATCACCGGCGGCGCCGATGCCACGAATACCAATGTTCAGCGCCGATGAGCGTGTGGCAAAGGGCGCGATACGCAGCGACGGGATCGAGCCATCGGCAAGACTGCCCAGCGAGATCGCCTGACGATTGCTCAAGGCTTCGGCCGACAGCACGGCTACCGAGATCGGCGTGTCTTGCAGATTGGTTTCGCGCTTCTGAGCGGACACCACAATTTCTTCGAGCGCTGAACTGGCCGGCGCGGCGGTTTGGGCATAGGCGGTTGCAGAAGTGGCAGACAGCAGTGCCAGGGTGACGGCGCGAGCAATAGCAGTGTTCATCGATAGACCTTCGTACATGGTTCGAAAGTCGGCACACTAATGCTCGGCCATATCCGCAGCGTTGCGCTGCGATGAAGCTTTAGTGACGGTGCTGTTAGGTAGCAGCAGCCGGCGCGCTATGAGGCAATCTTATTCGACTATGCTTAGGTCATGGACCGCCAACCCATTCTCCAAGACGACAGCGTCATCCTCACGCCACT
>CANFSB010000144.1 GCA_947449495.1 Pseudomonadota bacterium | reverse complement strand
GCTGCTGTTGCCAGCAGATAAGCGGTGCCGGCGGTCAGCAGCGTGTGCAGCGAGGAGTGCATGGGTGGCCTTGGTGCGGCGGGAGTCGCAGCAGTTTAGCGGTGGGAGGCTCAGACACGATTTGAAAAGCAGTCGTTCAATGAACTACTCTATACCGAGGAGGTTCAGCAGCATGAAAACTGTTCGTATGAAAATTGACCTGCGTGCGCGGGGCGCAAAGCGTGTCGGTCGCATTGATGCCAAGCGCGTGGATGCCACGACAGAGGCCGACATCGCGAAGCACAAGGCCGCAGATGACGCCGATGCCATGCGCGATGCGGGCCGGTATGCACGTCGCGTTCGCAGTCGACTGGGATTCAGTCAGGCCGAGTTTGCTAAGCGCATTGATGTGTCTTTGGACACCATTCGCAATTGGGAGCAAGGCAAACGCCGCCCGACAGGCGCAGCCAAGGCCTTGCTGCGAGTACTGGACAAGGCGCCGGAGGCCGCTCTGGCGGCGTTGAGCTGAGTCACCCAGCAACGCTAAAAAGGGTGGCTGTCTAGATAACATCTTTGTTATCTTTTACCCATGCGATCGCACGACCAATTAATTCGTTCTCTGACCCGCAGGCCTGGCGTTAGATCAGCGCTGGAGCGCATAGAGCGCGAGGAGGGTGATCTTCTCGATGCGCTGCTCAAAGCCCGGGAAGATGCGGGTCTCACGCAGGCTCAGGTTGCTGCGCGGATGGGAACACAGGCGCCTGCTATTGCACGTCTGGAGCGTTCGCTGGCCACGGGCAAGCATTCACCAACAGTCGCGACATTACGTCGATATCTACAGGCCTGCGGAAAGCAGCTGCAATTGAAAGTGTGCTGAACCCTGCATCACCCACTGGTGGGTGATGCATCGTGTGGCGCTTGTTTGGCAAGGACTCGCTCTTATTGGCTAATTGCCATCTATTTAACGCTCGGCGTCCCGGCTAGTTCCTGCAAAAATTTTCCCAGCGTGATTTTTTTATCACACCAAGTGTTATACACTGCTGGAGCGGGTACGTTGAAAATCCTGATAAGTGGATGGTTCGCGCGCTTTGCGCGCAAGCAGGGACTGACTGCAGATGTACTCCGTGCTGCTGTAAGTAGGGCGGAGCATGGATTGATTGACGCTTCGCTGGGTGAGGGTGTCATCAAACAACGCATTGGTCGTAGCGGTTCGGGAAAGTCTGGCGGCTATCGCGCCATTATTTTTTACAGCAAGCGACGCTGTGCCATTTTTGTTTTCGGCTATGCCAAAAGCGATCGCGCCAACATTCGCAGCGATGAATTGTTGCAGTTCAAGAAGGCTTCTAAGGTTATGCAGGGGCTGACCGACGATCAGTTGCAGACCTTGGTTCAAACGGGACAATTTGAGGAAGTACGCCATGGACACCAAGTACAAGACCGATGCAATGGCTGCCATCCACGAATCCATGGAGGCATTGCGCGATATCGGCGCTATCGATATTCAGACCATGCGGGAGTTTGATGAGGCCTGTCTGACGCCGGTTCAGGTGCTGTCACCTGATCAAATCAAAGCTCTGCGGTTAAGAGAGCGCATCTCGCAGCCGGTCTTTGCGCGCTACCTGAACGTGTCGCGCAATTTGGTTTCTGATTGGGAGCGCGGTGTGAAGCGGCCTGGTGGGCCCGCGCTGCGTCTGCTGAGTGTGGTTCAGCGCAAGGGCTTGTCAGCCATTGCCTAGAAGAAATTAACGCTAGCCGCCAACCACCCTGCACCACCCACTGGTGAGTGATGCAGGGCGCGGCAGTTGAACTACCTTAGAACGAGTAGTTGACCCCCAACGTATAGGTGCGGCCAATGGTGTCGTACTGCAGGCTCGGCTGACCGGTGCCGCCAGTGCCCACGGTGGTGGGTGTCTGCGGCGGTGCGCGATCGAGCAGGTTGGTCACGTTGCCAAAGAACCGCAGCTTCTGCTCACCGACCAGGTGCTCATAGCTGATGTTCAGATCGGTGTAGAACACCGAGCTCACCGTGTTGTCCTCGATGGTTGCTGCGTTGGCAACGCCCGTGTTGAACAAACGGTTAAGGCCACGCTTGTCGATCCAGCGTCCCTGCACAAACGCACGCATCGGGCCGTTCTGGTACACCACGTTGGTGGTGAAGCGCCATTCCGGCTGCTCGAAGCTTAGATAGTCGCGCGCCAGGTCCAGCACCTGCGTGGAGTTCTCGTTGATGCGATTGGCATAGAACCGCAGGCCCAGACGCTCTGCACCACCAAACAGCTCGATCGGCTTGCTGTACTGCATCTCAGCATCCAAACCACGGATGCGCTGGTTGGACAGGTTGAGGAACAGCACGTCGATGCGCACGATTTGATTACTAGCATCGCGTTTGACGAACTGACACAGGTCGGTCGCACCGGCTGCGCAGCGATCCACGATGCTCTGCTGCGGCAGTGTGCCCAGTGCACCCGAGATGTTGATGTCGTACCAGTCCACCGATGCCGAGAACCCTTGCAGCAGATCCGAGGGCTGCCACACCAAACCAAAGGTGGTGGTGTCTGCTTGCTCTGGATTTACGTTGGGGTTGCCGCCGGTAAAGCTGGTGGCACCGTTGACCTGCACGTTGTTGTTGAGCGGGTCACGCACGTTGGCACCACCGGCGGTGGCATCAAAACGCTCACGGATGTTGGCTGCACGCACGTCACGTGACTTGGTCGCGCGCAACCGCAATGAGTCCAGCGTCTGCCAGCTCAAGCCATACTTCCAAGACGAGATGGCACCGGAGCCGGTGTAGGTGGCCCAGCGATAGGCCAGGTCTGCTTCCAGTGCGCGCACAAAGGGCTTGTCTTTGAGCAGCGGCAGGCTCAACTCGGTGAACGCTTCCTTCACAGAGAAGTTGCCTTCAAGCACCGTGTCGGGCGTTTGGATGGAACCGGTAAACAGCACGTTGGACAAGCTGGCATTGCCTTGGAATCCTGTTGGGATGCCACGCACGCCCACATAGCCGCCGGTCTGCGTTTCGTTGAGCAGACCGCGCAGGCCGGTGCTCACGCCGTTGATGTACACAAACTCGTCAGTCAGATCGACCTTCCACTGACGCACCTGATCGCGACGATAAGACGCGCCCATTGCCATGCGGAACGGCCCGGCACCGACGCCGTCATATACCTTGCCGCTTAGAGCCATTTCGGCAAAGGTCTGGCTGTAGGTGGATTTGACGTTGGTGTTCTTGTCCACCAGATAGGCCTTGGCCGCCGGTGACACGCTGTCTACGCCACCAAACAGATTGACCGGTACGCAATCACCAAACTGCGTGGGGTTGAGCAGTGCAGCACGGCACACTGTTTGACCGTTGGCGGGGTTTACCACTGCGTCCAGTGCCAAGTACAAGCGGCTGGTGATCAGACCATCCTGAAAGTTCATGTCCTGATCGTTGCTGCCGTACTGCGCATAGCCGGTGAGCTTCCAGTCTTCCAGCACGCCACTG
>CANFSB010000143.1 GCA_947449495.1 Pseudomonadota bacterium | reverse complement strand
CCGCCCGACAAACCCATCACCACACCGGGAAAGCCATGCTTAACGACGTAATCGCGCACACCCAGCACCAGCGCGCGATACACGCTTTCTTCGGGACCCAGCTCCGGCGCAATGGGTGACGTGCCAACAGCATGGGCTGTCACGCCGCGGCGACCCTCGCGACTGGGGCCTTCACGACGAAATTCAACGCAGACCAGCGCCTCTTCGAAGGCACCGGCCCGCAGCACGATCTCGCCATCGTGATCAAACACCACCGAGCGGCCGTCAAACACCAGTTCGTCCTGGCCGCCCACCAAATTAACGTAGGCCAACGGCAGACCCACTTCGCTGACGCGCTGGCGCAGCATGCGCTCGCGCTCGCGCTGCTTACGCTGCTCATAGGGCGATGCATTGATGACCAGCAGCAACTCGGCGCCAGCAGCCAGCGCAGCACGTGCTGGTTGTGGCTCCCAGATGTCCTCGCAGATCAACAGTCCAACGCGAAAACCTTTGATGTCTACCACTGTGGCGTCGGTGCCCGCAGTGAAATAGCGCTTTTCATCGAACACGCGATAGTTGGGCAGACAGCTCTTGCGATGGCGCGCCGGCTCTTGTCCGCGCTGCAGCAACACCGCAGCGTTGTAGATACGCGGTGCGCCGGCACTGCCTTCATATTCGGGATAGCCCACCATCACTGCAGGCAAGCTGGTGTCGCCCTCTGCACTGACCACTGCCGTGGCCAACTCGGTCAGCGCCCCATCCACCTGCGCCCGCAGACCACGATGAAACAGCAGGTCTTCGGGCGGATAACCCGACAAGGTGAGTTCGGGAAACAGCACCAGATCTGCGCCAAGCCCAGCCGCGCGCCGGCTCTCTGCCAGCACGCGGTCCAGGTTGCCCCGCACATCGCCCACCAACAAATCGAGCTGGGCGAGTGCGACCTTGAGTGAGCCGGCGCTCACGGGCGCGGCGACCTACTTCTTGCGCGCAGGACGCGAGACCGTGGTCTTGCGAACTGCTTTCTTGGCGGCCTTTTTGGCGGCCTTTTTGGCAACCTTCTTAGCGGCCTTTTTGGCGACCTTGACCGGTGCCTTCTTCACAGCTTTTTTGGCCGCTTTCTTGGCAACAGGCTTGGCAGCCTTCTTGGCAACTTTCTTGGTCGCCTTCTTAGCAACCTTCTTGGCAGCTTTCTTCGCGGCCTTCTTAGCAGCCTTTTTGGCGGCCGGCTTAGCGCGTGCCACAGGTGCCGCCGCAGCCACTACTACCGCTTCGCGACGGGCAGCCTTGGCAGCGCGGCGCTTGAGCAGATCGGCCATTGCGCCGCCCAACTCAGCCGGCGACTTGACGGTGCGGACACCGGCAGCCTCCAGTGCCTTGAACTTGTCTGCGGCAGTGCCCTTGCCACCGGCCACCACGGCGCCGGCATGGCCCATGCGCTTGCCCGGCGGTGCGGTCACACCGGCGATGTAGGCCACCACCGGCTTGGAGACAAACTTGGCGATATGCGCTGCCGCAGCTTCTTCGTCGCTGCCGCCAATTTCGCCGACCATGATGATGCCTTCGGTCTGAGGATCGCGCTCAAACAGCTCGATCACATCGATGAAGTTCATGCCGCGCACCGGATCGCCGCCGATGCCAACGCAGGTGCTCTGGCCCAGACCATTCTGGGTGGTCTGGTGCACGGTCTCATAGGTGAGCGTGCCCGAACGCGACACGATGCCGATGCGACCCTTCTTGTGAATGAAGCCCGGCATGATGCCGATCTTGCATTCATCGGGCGTGATGATGCCCGGGCAGTTGGGGCCGATCAGGCGCGTGGCCGAGCCGGCCAGTGCCGCCTTAACGCGGATCATGTCGTTGACCGGAATGCCTTCGGTGATGCAAACCACCAACTCGATGCCCGCATCGGCAGCCTCGAGGATGGCATCGGCCGCAGCAATAGCCGGGACGTAGATCATGCTGCAGGTGGCACCGGTCTCGCGCACGGCATCGCGTGCGGTGTCGAACACCGGCAGATCCAGGTGCGTCGTGCCGCCGCCGCCCGGCTTCACACCGCCGACTACGCGCGTGCCGTAGGCGATGCACTGCTGTGAATGGAAGGTGCCCTGCTTACCGGTGAAGCCTTGGACGATGACCTTGGTGCGCTTGTTTACAAGAATGCTCATGGGGGATATCCGTGTGTCTTACTTGGCGGCTGCGGCAGCGACAACTTTGCGCGCCGCATCGGTGAGGCCTACGGCCGGAATCAGCGCCAGACCGCTGTCTTTGAGCATCTGCTGGGCTTGGACGGCATTGGTACCTTCGAGGCGTACCACCACCGGTACCGACACACCCACCTTCTGGAAGGCAGTGATGACGGCTTCTGCCACGGTGTCGCAGCGCACGATGCCGCCGAACACATTGACCAGAATCGCCTTGACGTCGGGATTGGAGAGGATGAGTTCGAACGCAGCGATACCGCGCTCGACCGTCACACCGCCGCCCACGTCGAGGAAGTTGGCCGGCTTGCCGCCGTGCAGTTTGATGACGTCCATGGTGGCCATGGCAAGGCCCGCGCCATTGACCATGCAGGCGATGTCGCCATCGAGTGACACATAGTTGAGGTCGTGACGCGCAGCGCGCGCTTCCATCGGGTCTTCCTGCGTCTCGTCACGCAGCGCGACCAGCTCGGGATGGCGCATCAGCGCGTTGGGATCAATGCCGATCTTGGCATCGAGCGCCACAAGGTTGCCCTCTTTGGTGACGATCAGCGGATTGACCTCGACCAGGCTGGCATCGTTGTCGATGTACAGCTTGTACAGCGCCTTGAGGATGGCGGTGAACTGCGCGATTTGGTTGCCTGCCAGCTTCAGGCCAAAGGCCAGATTGCGGGCCTGATAGGCCTCGAGGCCCACAGCAGGGTGAATGGTTTCGCTGAGGATCTGCTCGGGGTGGTGAGCAGCGACTTCTTCGATGTCCATGCCGCCGGCAGCAGAGGCCACCACCGCGATGCGACCCTTTTCGCGGTTGAGCGTCAGGCTGAGATAAATCTCGCGATCGATGCCCGAACCGCTTTCGACGTAGACCTGATGGATGGGCAGGCCCTCTGCACCGGTCTGCGGAGTGACCAGGCGCTGACCCAGCAGATGGGCGGCTGCGGCACCCACTTCAGTGGCGCTTTTGACGATCTTGACGCCGCCGGCTTTGCCGCGGCCACCAGCGTGCACCTGCGCTTTGACGACCCACACCGGGCCGCCCAGACGACGCGCCACCTCGATGGCCTCCTGAGGGGTAGAAGCCGGCTCACCGGTGGGCACCGGGATGCCATAAGCGGCGAAAATCTTCTTGGACTGGTATTCGTGCAGGTTCATCGAGTGACCTTGAGTTGGCTGGAGGTTCAGCAGGTGAACAGTACCTGCAAATTCGGGCAGACATTGTGGCGAAAACACGCTGCTGCCGCCACTGTTGGCGGTCATGACGTGATGCGCGTCGCGTTGCGCTTCGGGGGCCGGTGATAGAGT
>CANFSB010000142.1 GCA_947449495.1 Pseudomonadota bacterium | reverse complement strand
TCGCGCAATTGCCTACGGCTGCCACCTTGCTGGCGTTACAACCCGATTGGCTGCGGCTGGCGCAACTGGAACGGCGCCTCGGCGTGACTGGCGTGACCGTGTTTGCGCAGCAGTCTGGTGAGTGTGCGTTGCAGGTGCGTTCGTTCGTGCCATCCAGTGGCGTTAACGAAGACCCGGTCTGCGGCAGCGGCAACGCCAGCGTCGCGTTGTTTTTGCGCGAGCGTGGTTTGCTGGCGCAGGTGGGTGAGCGCTATGTCGCAGCGCAGGGTCAGTGTGTGGCGCGCAATGGCCGCGTGGTGGTGGATGCCAGCGGCGACACCGTGACGCTGGGCGGCGCTTGCGTCACCTGCATCGACGGTGTGCTGACCGGCTGACGTACAGCCGGCCTTGCCACAGCCTTACTTGACCGAATAGCCCTTGGCATCCATGCACGCTGAATAAGCGCGCTTAAGATCGGCCAGTGCGGCTTGCTTGCGCGCTTCTTCCTGTGCGATGGCGTTCTCGCGTGCCGCACGATTGCCTTCGCGCTGGTTAGAGTTGCCGCCTACTGCGCCCACGCCCGCACCGATGGCCGCGCCCTTGCCGGCATTGCCTGCAATGGCCCCAATAATGGTGCCAGCCAGTGCACCCTTGACCGCGCCATCCACAGTGCCACCGGTACGTTGTGCTGGCGCCGGGGTGCTTTCAGCGCTGGCCACCTTGCCGTCATAGCTGGACTGGTTGCGCGCTGAGTTAAAGCAGTCAGTGTCGTCCTTGAGTTGCTCGGCATCGCTCTTGGGATTCTTGGGGAAGATGTACAGGTTGAGCATCTGCGACGGCGGCCGGCCGATGTTGGCAATGTCGGAAGCGTTCTGCGCTGTGGCAGTCAGCGGCAGCAGGGTGATTGCAGCCAAAGCCAAGGCAGCTCGTGCGGTGGTGTGCGACATAAGGGCAGCTCCTGTAGGTACGTGCGCTGAGTTTATACCGATTGTGCGCAGCGCTTTGAAGCGGCGGTGGTGACTTGTGCTTAGTTGGGGCTATGCTGCCGCTATGGAAACGCTCATCAAGAAAGCTGTGAAAGCCGAGTCCGGTGAAATCAAAGCGCTGCTTTGGTCGTTCGGATATTTCTTCTTCTTATTGTCCACCTATTACATGTTGTTGCCGCTGCGCGATGCCATGGGCATTGAGGGCGGCACGCGCAACCTATCTTGGTTGTTTGCGGCCACGTTCATCGCCACGTTGGTTACCGCGCCGTTTCAAGCGGCCTTGGTGGCACGGCTGCCGCGCAGTACGTTCATTCCAGTGGTGTACCTGTTCCTGGTCGCCAATATGGTGGTGTTCTGGGCCTTGATGAGTGCGCAGATTGCGCCGGTCATCGTGGCGCGCGCCTTCTTCATTTGGATCACCGTGTTCTCGGTGTTCACTGTGTCGGTGTTCTGGTCGTTCATGGCCGATCTTTATTCAGCCGAGCAGAGCAAACGCTTGTTTGGTTTCATCGGCGCAGGCGGTTCCATCGGTTCCATCCTGGGCCCGATGATTACCGGTGCATTGGTGCAGCGCATCGGCGTGGCCAATTTGCTGCTCATCGCAGGGCTGTTGCTGGTGCTGGCAGTCGTGTGTGCCAATCGTCTCGAAGGTGCTGCGGGCCTTGCTCAAGCAGCACAGGCAGATTTTAAAGCCGCCAGTGCCGGACGTCAGAAGGCCGTGGGCGGCGGCATGTTTGATGGCTTTACGCTGCTCTTCAAATCGCCCTATCTGGGCGGCATTGGTCTGTGGGTGTTCCTGCTGTCGTTCGCCGGCACCATGCTGTACTTCGTTCAGGCTGATGTGGTCGCTGCTGCTGCCACCGACACTGCCACGCGCACCCAGATCTTTGCGCAGATCGCCAAGTGGGTCGGCATTTTGTCGCTGCTTATTCAGCTGCTGGCTACCGGTCGCATCATCAAAGCCATCGGTACCGGTCCTGCCGCTGCGTTGCTGCCGCTGGTATTTGTGGTGGGCTTCATCGCCATTGCGCTCAACCCGGCAGTGCTGCTGGTTGTGGCAGGCTTTCAGGCGGTGCAGCGCGCCACCAACTTCGGCATTGCCAATCTGGCGCGTGAATCGCTTTGGACCGTGGTCAGCCGCGAAGAGAAGTTCAAAGCCAAGAACATCATCGACGGCTCCGTGTTTCGCGCTGCCGACGCTATCAATGCGCAAGTGTTCAATGGACTGCACGCGCTGATGGCAGTGCCGGCGCTGGCTGGTGTGGCAGCGGTCATCTCGGGCGCGTGGGTGGCGCTGTCGCTGGCGCTGGGTCGCACGCAGGAGCGCAAGGCCAAACAGTTGGCTGACCAGGCTGCTGCGTCATAAAAATTAAGGACGCCTTAACCTGATGTCTTCACGACCGCAATTTGCTGATCTTATCGATCAGCATTTGGCAGAGCAGTTACTCGTCACCACCGGCAAGCTGCTGGCGGCGGGCAGGCGTGTGGCCACAGCCGAATCCTGCACCGGTGGCTTGCTGGCCAAGCTGCTCACCGATCAGCCTGGCAGCTCACAGTGGTTTGAGTGCGGTTGGATCACCTATTCCAATACCGCCAAAATGCGTGAGCTAGGTGTGTTGGCGGCAACGCTTGAGCAACACGGTGCGGTCAGCGAGGCCACCGTGCGCGAGATGGCGCTGGGTGCGCTGCAGCGCAGCGGTGCCGATGTGGCGATTGCTATCAGTGGTGTGGCCGGACCCGATGGCGGCACGGCGCGCAATCCGGTGGGCCGCGTCTGGTTTGCCCGCGCGGTGCGCGGTGCGCCGGTGCCGGTGGTGGCGCGGCAGCCAAACTTAAACGGCAACCGCGACACTATCCGCCGTCAGGCAGCCCTGCTGGCGCTGCGCTGGCTGGCAGACGCCTAAGGCCTTTTTGCCTCTTTGCACCCGATAAGCTGTATACATATACAGCTCTCTGTGGAATACTGCGTCCCATACCCGCTACGCATTCTCCACCGCATTTGCAGAGGTTAATCATGGAAGACAACCGCAAAAAAGCCCTAGCAGCCGCTCTGGGCCAAATCGAAAAGCAGTTTGGCAAGGGCTCCGTCATGCGCCTGGGCGACGCCAGCGCCCTGTACGACGTAGAGGCCATCTCCACCGGCTCGCTGGGTCTGGACATCGCGCTGGGCATCGGCGGCCTGCCCAAGGGCCGCGTCGTCGAAATCTACGGCCCGGAGTCGTCGGGCAAAACCACGCTCACCCTGCAGGTCATCGCCGAGGTGCAGCGCGCCGGCGGCACCGCAGCGTTTGTCGACGCCGAGCACGCCCTCGACCCCAGCTACGCCGGCAAGCTGGGCGTCAACATCGAAGACCTGCTGGTCTCACAGCCCGACAACGGCGAGCAGGCCCTCGAGATCACCGACATGCTGGTGCGCTCCGGCGCGGTAGATGTGGTGGTGGTCGACTCGGTCGCTGCACTCACCCCCAAGGCCGAAATCGAAGGCGAAATGGGTGAAATGCAGATGGGTCTGCATGCGCGCCTCATGTC
>CANFSB010000141.1 GCA_947449495.1 Pseudomonadota bacterium | reverse complement strand
CCGTCGAACACCTGCAGTCGTCCGTCATGCACGACATACAAGCTATCGCTCGCGGTGCGCAGCAGGTGGCGATCGTGCGACACCATCACCACTGCACCGGCATAGTCCTGCAGCGCCATGGCCAGTGCCTGACGCATCTCCAGATCCAGATGGTTGGTGGGCTCGTCCAGTAGCAGCAGGTTGGGGCGACGGTATGCCACCAGGCCCAGTACCAGTCGCGCCTTTTCACCGCCCGAGAACGGCGCGATGGGTTCAAACACGCGATCACCCATGAAGCCAAAGCTGGCCAGGTAATCGCGCATCTCTTGTTCAGTAGCATCGCGCCCGCAAGCCACGGCAGTGCGCCGTAGATTGCCCAAGGGGCTGTCCTGCACATCCAGTTGCTCGAGTTGATGCTGCGCAAAATAGCCGACCGACAGATCACGTGCATCGGTGCGCGTGCCGGCAGTGGCCGCCAGTTCGCCCGCAAGCAGCTTCATCAGTGTGGATTTGCCTGCGCCATTGCGGCCCAGCAGTGCAATGCGATCGCCCGGATAGATGGTGAGGCTGACCTTGGACAGCAAGATGCGCTCACCGTAGCCTGTGGCCTGTTCTTCCAGCGCCATCAGCGGTCTTGGTAGACGCGCTGGTTCGGCAAAGCTGAACTGAAACGGGGAGTCGATATGTGCCGGTGCAATGCGTTGCATCCGCTCGAGGGCTTTGAGTCGGCTTTGTGCCTGGCGCGCCTTAGTGGCCTGAGCGCGAAAGCGATCGACAAAGGCCTGCATGTGCGAGATCTGGCGTTGCTGGCGTTCGAACATCACGCTCTGCTGCGCCAAATGCTCGGCGCGCTGCACCTCAAAGTCGCTGTAGTTGCCGCGATAGAGCGTGGCCTTGCCTTGCTCAATATTGATGATGCGATCGACTACGCGATCGAGAAACTCGCGGTCATGAGCGATCAGCAGCAACGTGCCGGGATAGTTGCGCAGCCACTGCTCCAACCAAACAATCGCATCCAGATCCAAGTGGTTGGTGGGTTCGTCCAGCAGTAGCAGATCAGAGCGACACATCAGCGCGCGCGCCAGGTTCAGTCGCACGCGCCAACCGCCCGAGAATTCGCGCACCGTGCGCTGCTCGTCGGCAGTGGCAAACCCCAAGCCATTCATCAATTGTGCGGCGCGTGCCGGTGCGTCATAGCCGCCGGCAGCTGCCAGTTGGGCATGCAGCTCTGCCAGCTTTTCGCCGGCCGCATTGCTGGCTTCAGCTGCGGCAAGGCGCGCTTCGATGGCACGCAGCGCCGCATCGCCATCGAGCACAAAGTCCAGCGCGAGCTGGTCGGTGGCTTCCAGCTCTTGCGAGACTTGCGCCACCTCCAGGTTGCCCGGCATCGAGAACTCGCCAGCATCGGGTTGCAGGCTGCCGCGCACCATCGCCATGAGGCTGGATTTGCCGCTGCCGTTCTCGCCGGTGATGCCAGCCTTCTCATTGCGGAAAATGCTGAAGCTCGCATCGGCGAACAACACGCGAATGCCGCGGCGCAAGGTGACTTGATCAAACTTAATCATGGGCGTCGCAGTGCAAGCGGGGCGGAGTGAGTTGATTGGGCTTGAGCACGGGCCGAGGAGGCTAGCCGTGTGTGGGCTGTGCGGCAAGCACTGATGCTAGGCTTTGCGCATGCACCTTCCCGTTCTGGACCTGCACAGCCCGCAATTTGTCGATGATCTGCGCCGTGCAGCGCGTGAGGTGGGCTTCTTTTACCTGACAGGCCACGGCGCCGATACGCAGTTAGCGCAGCAGCTGATGGATGAGGCAGGGCGGTTCTTTGATCTTCCTGCTGCGCAGAAGCAGCAGGTGGCGATGGTCAACTCCCGCCACTTTCGCGGTTGGACTCGCTTGGGTGACGAGCGGACCGGTGGCCGCGCTGACTGGCGAGAGCAGTTGGATATGGGGCTGGACTTGCCCGCGCACCCTGTCAACAGCCAAGCGCCGGCGTGGCAACGCCTGCCCGGGCCCAACCAGTGGCCGACGCAGCTGCCGCGTTTGCGGCAACTGTCCCTGCAATGGCAGCAGCAGTGCCGTGATATTGCGTTGCAAGTGTTGCGCGGCTTTGCCGTGGCGCTGGATCAGCCTGCTGATGCGTTTGTGCAGCTGTGCGAGCCTCAACCGCAGCAGGTACTCAAAGCCATCCGTTATCCGGGTCGCGATGTTGCTGCTGACGCGCAGGGCTGTGGCGCGCACAAAGACAGCGAGTTTGTGACGCTGCTGTGGCAGGACAGTGTCGGCGGTCTGCAGGTGCACAGTGACACGGGCTGGATAGATGCACCGCCGCTGACAGGCAGTTTTATTGTGAATACGGGCGAGTTGTTGGAGCTGGCCTCGCAGGGCTATTTGCGGGCCACGTTGCACAGGGTGGTAGCACCACCGGCACACAGACAACGTCATTCGTTAGCCTTCTTTTTGGCGGCGCGCCTTGATGCTGTGGTCAACGCAGTAACGTTGTCGCCACAGCGCGCTGCAGAAGCTCGCGGTGTGGAGTGTGACCCTGCCAATCCGCTGTTGCATGCCGTGGGCCCCAACACGCTCAAGGGCCGCTTGCGCTCGCACCCGGATGTGGCGCGTCGCCACTACGCCGATGTGCTGGAGGCGCAGTCGCGCTAGGCTAGGCGGATGAGTCAACGAATTCCGCCTGTGTATATCTCCCACGGATCGCCGATGTTTGCGCTGGAGCGTGGGCCGGCTGCCGAGATGCTGACTGCTTTGGGCCAGCGCTTACCACGGCCCAAGGCCATCTTGGCGGTTTCTGCCCATTGGGATACTGCGGCGCCAGCGGTCTCCACCGTGCCGCAGCCGCCCACCATTCACGACTTTTATGGCTTCCCGCCTGCGCTGTATGAACTCGGCTATGCGCCGCCGGGAGCCGTTGATTTGGCGCACCAGGTTGCAGAGTTGCTGCAGGCGGCAGGTGTGCCCTGTGCCCAAGACCCGCAGCGCGGCTTGGATCACGGCGCTTGGGTCCCTTTGATGTTTATGTATCCCGACGCGGACATTCCAGTCACGCAGTTTTCAATCCAGACACGCTACGGACCGCAGGCTGCATATGCGCTGGGCCGTCTGCTGGCACCACTGGCCGACCAAGGCGTGCTGCTGATGGGTTCGGGCAGCATCACGCACAACTTCCAAGAGCTGGATGCGCGAGCGCCTGCCGGTGCGTCGCAGCCTTGGGTCGATGAGTTTGTGGATTGGATCGCTGATCGTGTGGCGGCAAACGATGCGGCCGCCTTGCTCGATTACCGCCGACAGAGTCGCTATGGTGCGCGCGCGCATCCGGCAGAAGATCACATGGTGCCTTTGCACTTCGCGCTCGGTGCGGCCGGTTGCGCAGGCCAGCGGCTGCGCGGTGGTATGACTTTAGGAACTTTGTCGATGGACTCGTTCCTGTTTAACGGAGAACCTGCATGAAGCCGATGACTCAGGGCCTGATGGCCGCACTGCTGCTTGCAGCGGCTGCACCAGGGTTCGCGGCGAT
>CANFSB010000140.1 GCA_947449495.1 Pseudomonadota bacterium | reverse complement strand
TGCCAACGCAACAGCAATGCCTATCGCCCGCTTGCCCCCAACTGCCATGTTCATGTCCTTCTTAATAGAGGAATCGACCTGCTAGTTACGTTTCTAGCAGGTCAGGCCCGACACTACAAAAACTAAAATCAGAACGGCCCGTCTTCTATATTGATTACCGAATAAGGAGATTCACCAGCCAGTTGTGTGAATCCGTAATAATCAATGGATGAAACCCACAATTAAGCCGGCCAACGCCAATTTTTCTTCGGGACCCTGCGCCAAACGGCCGGGTTATGACGTCAACGCCCTGCAGCTGAACCTATTGGGCCGCTCGCACCGGTCGACTCCCGGCAAACAGGCGCTAGCGTTAGCCTGCAGCCAGACCGCGCGACTGTTGGGGCTGCCGGAGGACTATCGCGTGGCGGTTGTGCCTGGCTCCGACACGGGTGCCGTGGAAATGGCGATGTGGTCGCTGCTGGGTGAGCGCGGCGTGGACGCGCTGGATTGGGAGTCGTTCAGCGCCGGCTGGGTGACCGACATCGTCAAGCAACTCAAGTTGCCGGGTGCCACGGTGCACAAGGCCGACTACGGCCACCTGCCCGACCTTGCCAAGGTGAACTTCGACAATGACGTGGTGTTTGTCTGGAACGGCACCACCTCGGGCGTCAAAGTGCCCGATGGCAACTGGATACCCGATGACCGCAAAGGTCTGACGATCTGCGATGCCACGTCGGCGGTATTTGCGATGGAGCTGCCTTGGCACAAGCTCGATGTGGTGACCTTCTCGTGGCAGAAGGTGCTCGGCGGTGAAGGCGCGCATGGCATGTTGATTCTGGGACCGCGTGCAGTGCAACGGCTGGAGGCCTACAGCCCGCCGTGGCCGCTGCCCAAAGTGTTTCGTATGAAGTCCGGCGGCAAACTCAACGAAGGGCTGTTTCGCGGCGAGACTATCAACACCCCTTCGATGCTCTGCGTGGCCGATTACTTGGATGCGCTGAACTGGGTAGAGCGCATTGGCGGTGTGGCCTCCACCATCGCGCGCAGCGAGGCCAATCTGCAGGTCATCCGTGATTTTGTGGCCACACACGACTGGATCAGCTTTTTGGCGCGCGATCCCGCGACGCTATCCAACACCAGCGTCTGCCTGAGCGTGGCGCTGCCCGAAGAGCAGGTGAAGCAGATGGTGAAGCTGCTCGGTGCAGAAGGCGTCGCGCATGACATCGGCGCCTACAAGGATGCACCAGCGGGGCTGCGCATCTGGTGCGGCGCCACAGTCGAGGCTGCCGACCTGCAAGCGCTTATGCCTTGGCTTACGTGGGCCTTTCACAGCGTACAGCCTGCCAACTGATCACCCGGGAATACATCATGTTCAAGATCCGCACCTACAATCAGATCGCGCTCAAGGGACTCGAGCGCTTCCCGCGTCAAACCTATGAAGTGGGCAGCGACATCGGTCATCCCGAGGCCTTCCTGCTGCGCAGCCAAAAGTTGCACGACATCGCCGTGCCTGAAACGCTGCTGGCAGTAGCTCGCGCCGGTGCCGGCGTGAACAACGTGCCCATTGCCGACTACAGCCGGCGCGGCATCGTGGTGTTCAACACACCCGGCGCCAATGGCAACGCCGTCAAAGAACTGGTCGTGGCCGGCATGCTGTTGGCCAGCCGCAATGTGCGCTCTGCACTCTCTTATGTGGAAACACTGGAGTCGAACACCGACGCCGCGACCATGTCCGCCAAGGTAGAGAAGGACAAGTCACGTTTCGCCGGCAGCGAACTGCGCGGCAAGACGCTAGGCATCATCGGCCTGGGGATGATCGGCGGTATGGTCGCCGATATAGCGTTGGCGTTGGGCATGAAGGTTGTGGGCTTTGATCCGGTGCTGTCTATTGATGCCGCCTGGCGACTGTCCAACGACGTAGTGCGCATGGAAAACCTGTCGATGCTGCTGTCACGCAGCGACTATGTCACCTTCCATGTCCCTGCAATGGATGCCACGCACCACATGATCAACGCAACCACGCTGGGGCTTATGAAGCCTGGTGCAGTGCTGCTGAATTTTGCGCGTGAATCGGTGGTCGATGCCGCGGCAGTGGTTCAGGCATTGGATGCCGGCACCCTGTCGCACTACATCTGCGACTTCCCAGAGCCGGTACTGCTCGGCCACGCCAAGGTGATTTCGCTGCCGCACATCGGCGCCAGCACAGAAGAGTCTGAAGAGAACTGCGCGGTCATGGCTGCTAATCAGTTGATGGACTATCTGCAGCAAGGCAACGTCACCAACTCTGTCAACTATCCTGCCATTCAGATGGAGCGCAGCCCCAACACCACGCGCATCACCTTCTGTAACGACAACGTCGCCGGTGTGCTGGGCAACGTGCTTTCTGTGCTGGCGGAGCGTGAGGTCAACGTCATCGACATGGTTAATAAGAGCCGCGGTGATCTGGCTATCAACATTATTGATGTGGCACAGATGGATGCGACTGAAGTGGCTGCTGCCATCGCCAAGGTGCAACACGTGATTCGCGTGCGCGTCATCTGAGGCAGACTCCACAGATGGTGGCCCCTCGCAGACTGTCGGACTTTCGCTTGATCGCGTTCGACATGGACTCGACGCTGATCACCATCGAGTGCATCGACGAGCTGGCAGATGTGGCTGGCCGGCGCGCCGAAGTGGCTGCCATCACTGAAGCTGCCATGCGCGGTGAAATCACCGACTTCAAAGACAGTCTGCGGCGGCGCGTGGCACTGCTGCGCGGCGTTCCCGCTGCTGCGTTGGAGCAGGTTTACCAAGAGCGCTTGCGGCTGAGCCCGGGCGCAGAGCAACTGGTGAGTGCCTGCAAGGCAGGCGGACTTGCAACGCTGCTGGTCAGCGGCGGCTTTACGTTCTTTGCAGAGCGAGTGCAGCAGCGGCTGGGACTAGACTGGTCGCGCAGCAACGTTCTGGAAATTGCTGATGGCGCGCTTACCGGGCAACTGCTGCCGCAAGCCTGGGGCGATATCTGCGATGGCGCCGAGAAACGCCGCATGCTGCTGCAGACCTGCGAGGCCCTGGGCATTACCGCAGCACAGGCTATTGCTGTGGGCGATGGAGCCAACGACCTACCCATGATGAATGCCTGCGCCGAGGCCGGCGGATTGTCTGTTGCTTACTGCGCCAAGCCTGCGGTGCGTGCGCAGGCAATGCTAGCGATAGAAAGCGCAGGCCTTGATCAGCTCCTGCGTCTACTCTGATATATCGACCGCTGTTCGCTGCAGCTGCCGATCCTGCCAGCGCGACAGCACCAGCAGCGACGCACTGCCACCCACCAACGCCATGAACATGTCCCACTGCGTATCCCACACATCACCTTGGGTGCCCAGGAACTCGTCGGCTCCCTGGCCTATGAGCACCGCCACCAACCATTCGATCAACTCATAGCAGCTGCTGACGGTCATCACCACACACAGCGACAGGAACGCCAACATGCGACCTGACCGCACATGCTTGCCACGCAGCAGAATTTCGCGCGCTGCCATAGCAGGTACAAATCCCTGCATAAAATGTCCGATTCGATCGTACGGGTTGCGAGCCAGATGCAGTACGTCCTGCACT
>CANFSB010000139.1 GCA_947449495.1 Pseudomonadota bacterium | reverse complement strand
TCTCGGTGAAGTCGGCGTACTGGCCGCGGCGCACAAACGATGTGCCGCGCAGATCCGTCAACGCTTCGATGGGTTCGCCGGCCGCCATGCGTCGGCCGATGTCGGCGATCTGGCGCTCGGCATTGCCATAGACCAGCAGATCGGCCTTGGCATCGAGCAGGATGGTGCGGCGTACTTTTTCCGACCAGTAGTCGTAGTGAGCGATGCGCCGCAGTGAGGCTTCGATACCGCCGATGACGATGGGCACATCGCGATAGGCCTCGCGCGCACGCTGCGCGTAGACGATGACCGAACGGTCCGGGCGCTTACCACCCTCGCCTGTCGGCGTATAGGCATCATCGCTACGGATACGGCGGTCTGAGGTATAGCGATTGACCATCGAGTCCATATTGCCGGCGGTGATGCCGAAGAACAGTCGCGGCTTACCCAGTACGCGAAAGGGTTCTGGACCCTGCCAATCCGGTTGCGAAATGATTCCCACGCGCAGCCCCTGCGCCTCCAGCAGCCGGCCGATGATGGCCATGCCGAAGCTGGGATGGTCGACGTAAGCGTCACCGCTGACCACGATGACATCGCATTCATCCCAGCCCAGCGCGTCCATCTCGGCGCGCGACATCGGCAGAAACGGCGCCGCCTTGCGCGCTGTGCGCGGCAATAGGTCGAGCGGCTCGGCGGTGGGCATCAAGGTTTGGGACATGAGGGATTTGGGGCTCTTTCCGCTGCGGTTGCCGCGGCGCTACAGTGTACCGGCTCGGCAGGCAGGCCGGGCATACAAGGGGGAGACGATGCGGCATCTGGTGCAACTGGGCGTGGCGATGGCGTTAGCAACCGGTCTGACTGCCTGCGGCAGCAAACCGCAGGCGCCCAAACAGGACGCAGCGGCCTTTGTGGCCCGCCTTAATCAGGATATGGGAGCGTTGTCGGACGAGCTCAACGCGGCCGGCTGGACGCAGGCCACCTACATCACGCCGGACACACAACTGCTGTCGGCACATGCCAATGAGCGCTATCTGGCCTATTTCAGCAAAGCGGTTGCCGAGGCCAGCCAATACGAACAAGCCCCCAAAGATGCAGCCACTGCGCGCGCACTGGCACTGCTGAAACTGGGCGTGTCGGCGCCCGCGCCCGATGACACGGCCAAGCGTGCTGAGCTGGCTAAGTTGGCTGCAGGCCTTGAGGCCGCCTATGGCGAGGGCAAGTACTGCATCGACAAGGCCGGCAAGCAGGACTGCCGCAACATCGACCAACTGTCGGACACACTGGCCAGCAGCCGCGACTACGCCACACTGACCGAGGCTTGGGCAGGCTGGCACAGCGTGGCCAAACCCATGCGCCAGGACTATCAGCGCTTTGTGTCTCTGGCCAACGAAGGCGCTCGCGAGCTCGGTTACGCGGATCTGGGCGCGATGTGGCGCTCGGGCTATGACATGTCGCCCGAAGCGTTTGAACAGGAAGTCGAGCGACTGTGGAATCAGGTCAAGCCGCTGTACGAACAGATGCACTGCTATACCCGCGCGCAGCTGGCGCGCAAATATGGCGAAGACAAAGTGCCGGCTGGTAAGCCTATCCCTGCGCAACTGCTAGGCAATCTGTGGGCACAGCAGTGGAACAAGATCTATGACGATGTGCTCAAGCCCTATCCGGCAGTAGCCGCGCCCAGTGTCGATTCGGCGTTGAAGTCACAGCGTTACGATGCGCTGCGCATGGCGCGCTCGGCCGAGAGCTTTTACACCTCGATGGGCTTCAGGCAGCTGCCGGCCAGCTTCTGGGAACGCTCGATGCTGACGCGGCCGCGCGATCGAGAAGTGGTCTGTCATGCCAGCGCCTGGCAGATGGACCGCAATGAAGATGTGCGCATCAAGCAGTGCATCACGCCCACCGAAGAAGACCTGCAGACCATCTATCACGAGATGGGGCATGTGTATTACGACCTGTCTTATAAGGATCAGCCGTTCTTGTTTCAGGGCGGTGCGCACGACGGCTTTCACGAAGCGATCGGCGACACCATTGTGCTGTCGATGACGCCGGGCTACTACGCCAGCGTGGGGCTTGCACCCAAGGTCAAGCCCTCACACGAGACGGTCATCAACGAACAGATGAAGATGGCCGCCGACAAGATTGCTTTTCTGCCGTTTGGCAAGCTGGTCGACCAGTGGCGCTGGCAGGTGTTCTCGGGCCGTATTCAGCCGCAGGACTACAACAAGGCTTGGTGGGCGCTGCGTGAAAAATACCAAGGCGTGTCGGCACCGCTGCCGCGCAGCGAAGCGGACTTTGATCCGGGCGCCAAATATCATGTGCCGGGCAATACGCCTTACACGCGCTATTTCCTGTCGTTCATCCTGCAGTTCCAGTTCCATCGTGCGCTATGCGACGCAGCAGGCTTTAAGGGCCCGCTGCATGAGTGCTCGGTGCATGGCAGCAGCGAAGCCGGCAAACGCTTCCAAGCCATGCTGGCTGCCGGTCAGAGCCAGCCTTGGCCCGAGACACTGGAAAAGCTCACCGGCTCGCGGCAGATGGATGCCAGTGCGATCATCGATTACTTCCAGCCGCTGATGGGCTGGCTGCAGGATAAAAACAAGAACCAGCAGTGCGGCTGGGAAGGTAGCTCAACATGAAAAGACTCGTATTAATCACGATGCTGCTACCGCTGTGGGTGCAGGCCGCTGAACCGCAAAGTACACCAACGCGCGAAGAGTTCACGGCGCTGAAAGCAGAGATAGACCAGTTGCGCGCGCTGCTACCCACCCAGGCACACACTATGGTTGATGTAGAGCATCAATTTGCCAATGCGTGGTTTGCCGCCAAGGCTGGCAATTGGCCACTGGCCAAGTTCTATGTGAACGAAACGCGTGGGCGGGTGACTTGGACCGTGCGCATCCGGCCCGTACGCAAATCAGAAGCCGGCGAAGACATCGTGCTGGCACCGTTGGCACAGGCGCTGGAGACCGCAGGCTTCGTGCCACTGCGCGCCGCTATAGAGGCACGCAACCGCAAGGACTTCGAGGCAGCGTATCGCTCTGCTTTGAAGGCCTGCTATGGCTGCCATGTGGCCGTCGAAAAGCCGCAGCTGCGACCGGAGATCCCGCACATGCCCGGCGCCTTGCTCATCGACATGAAGCCCGACGCGCGCTGACGTCTACTTATCGTACTGCAGGTGCTGCTGAGCCGCCTTGAGGTCACAAGGCGGGTTCTTGGCGAAGTTGAAGTCGGGCATCTTGTTGAACAAGGCCTCGCCCTTCACCGCTTGCGTGAAGTACTCGGGATCTTCCTGCGTCCACGACAGATTGAGCGTCAGGCCGCCATTGCCGAGCTTGTACCGCTCGGTAATCTTCTTGCCCGCGCCCGAGTCGATGCCCGAACCATTTCCCCAGGGCGTTGGGCTAAAGCCGCTGGTCTCTACAACCAGGCTGCCATCGGCCTCAAAACGACCTGTCGACCAACCCAGCACACTGGGCTTGAAATTGGCTGGACGCGGTTTGCCATCCAGGTGGATGACCCGCGTTGATTCGTTGAACTGTTCTTTTTCGATGACGATGCGATCGCTATAGCGGATCCACTTGTACTCGTAGACCGTTGCCAACAGATAAGGCAGCCC
>CANFSB010000138.1 GCA_947449495.1 Pseudomonadota bacterium | reverse complement strand
GGCCATGCGGCCGATCGCTTTGATCGCAAGCGCGTGGTGCAGATCTGTCAGTTTGCCGAAAGCGCCGCTGTAGCGTTTCTGGCTTGGGGCAGTTATGCCGGCTGGTTGCGCGTCGAGCACATCTTCATCGTGTCGGCGGTGTTTGGCGTAGCAGTGTCGTTCGAAAGACCTGCTGCGGCATCGATGTTGCCTGCTGTGGTGCCGCCGAGCATGTTGCAGCGTGGCACGGCACTCAACGGCGCAGCGATGGAGCTGGCCTCAATCTGCGGGCCGGCCTTGGGTGGCTTTGCCTCTGCAGTTTCGCCCGGGTTGCCGTATCTGTTGACTGCAGTGTTCTGGTTAGCCGCATGCGTCTTTAATGGCGCAATTAAACAGGATCGTCCGGCGCGGCCGCCAGAGGTGCCCACGGCCGGTGCCCTGTATGCAGGTGTGGGCTTTGTGCGCCGCAATCCAACTATTTTGGGCACCATCTCGCTAGATTTATTTGCAGTCTTGTTGGGTGGCGCGACGGCGCTGCTACCCATCTATGCCAGCGACATCCTGCACACCGGTCCCTGGGGCTTGGGTGTGTTGCGTGCTGCCCCCGCGGTCGGCTCATTGCTCATGACTCTGGCTTTGTCGCGGTGGCCGATCAGCCGTCGCGTGGGTCTGCGTATGTTCCAGTCCGTCATCGTATTCGGCGTTGCCACGGTGCTGTTCGCGCTCTCCACAGAGATTTGGCTGTCGCTGCTCGCGCTGCTGGTTATGGGCGCTTCAGACACTGTCAGTGTGGTGATTCGCATGTCGCTGGTGCAGTTGGCCACGCCCGATGAAATGCGCGGCCGGGTCAGCGCTATCAACTTCCTATTCATCAACGCTTCAAACCAGCTAGGTGAGTTTGAAAGCGGACTGATGGCGGCGTGGCTGGGCGCAGTGCCGTCGGCTGTTATCGGTGGCTTGGGCACGATCGCTGTCGCCTTGCTGTGGATGAAGCTGTTTCCCTCGCTGCGCAACGTCGAGAAGCTGGAATAAGCGGTGACTTGATCTGCTGGCAGTCTGCTTCGCCGTACATCAGCCAGTAATATTCAGGCGGCACAGTCCAAAGGTTAAATCCCTTGTAAGGCTGTCTGTCATGCGAATGTCTGGTGTGTGTTGCGTTGCGCTACTGCTGTTATCTGGTGTTGCTATGGCTCAGGCGCCAGCAGCTGGGCGCCAGATGCAAAATTCTGCGCTGGGCGTAGTGCAGTTCAGCGCCCATGCCTCGTTTCTCGAAGCGCCACCGCGTCTCTACACGCCAGTTCAGCCAGACATAGCGCAAATACCTCAGGAGTTTCCTCTCGGACTGTTTCCGAATGTGGGCTCGGGATTGGCATTCAAGGGTCGCTCTGGCAACGCTGTGGATTTTTATGGCGTGACGGATCGCGGACCCAATACGGACGCGCCATCCAAGATCAGCAATCCGTCGGGGTCAGCCAGCAAAGTGTTTCCTGTCCCGGGATATGAGCCTGGCTTCGGCACGATACGTGTCGACGCAGCCGGTGCGCGCTTGCTCAATTTCATCCCGTTGCGTTGGGCTGATGGGCGCAAGGTCAGTGGTCTGCCGCCGCAGGCTAAGTCCACGGAAGCGGTCGAAGTGCCGTTGACGGCGCAGTTTCGATTTGATGCTGCTACATCCCAATTTGATCCTGATGGTTTGGATCCCGAGGCCATCGTGTTTGACGCGCGTCGCAAGACGCTGTGGATCAGCGATGAATACGGACCGTGGTTGCTGCGTGTTGATCCCAGCACGGGTGTGATACGTCAGCGCATCGGCCCCGGCAGTGGCTCAACAGATTTTCCGGCGGTGTTAGCGGAGCGACGGTCCAACCGCGGCATGGAAAATCTAACGCTGGATGTGACAACACAGCGACTGGTCGGCGCATTGCAAAGCCCCATTGATCCGCAAGATTCAACCGGCCGGCCACTGCAAGCCGCGCCGCCTGGCGGCAAGCCGATCGACATCAAGTACGCCGCCCGGTTTATCCGGTGGGTGGAGTTCGACCCGCAAACTGGACACAGTCGCAGCTATGCCTATCCCGTTGATGGATCGCTATACGACAAAGGGCGGACGGGCGCCGCCAAATTGGGTGACATCGTGTCGCTGGGGTCGGGTCGCTATCTGGCGATTGAGCAGGGCAATCGCGCTGCCGACGGCAAGGTGCAGCATTGGTTGATGCTGGTACAAGTGCCGGTTGATGCCACCGACATAAGTCGACACGGTCACGACCTTGAGATCAGCAGCATTACCGAAGCAAAGGTGGGTGACAGTGACTGGAGCGCTGTAGTGCCACTGCGCAAGACACGGTTGCTGGATCTGGATGCGGCTGGCTGGACTGCCGAGAAGGCCGAGGGCTTGGCTTTGGTCGATGCCAACACGCTGGCGCTGATCAATGACAATGATTACGGGATTGCGTCGCAGTTGCTCGATGCGCAGGGCCTGCCAGTTGCGGGCAATATTGAAGACTGCACACTGGATGCTGCAACGGGCCGGGTTTATCAGTGTCAGGCAGCATCGGCAGTTGCAGCCAAGGTGGTGCCGCGCAAGGGAGACGAGCACCGCGTGCAACTGTGGATGATTCGGTTCCAGCGCCGCTTGGATTCTTGGCAGCTGCCCTGACGCCTGCGTAGCAGACGTGGCGTCAGTGCAGCTTGATATGTGGTGCAGTGCGGCGGGTGATGAGTCTTGCCAGCGTATCCAACGCGACCTTGCGCAGTCCGTGCAGCGCGTACTCGTGTGACTTGTACAGCGACAGATACATCCAGCGCGCAAAGTAGCCTTCGATCATGAACGAGTGACGCGAGATGGAATCCATCAAGCTGCCCACTGTGCTGTAACGCCCCAGTGATACCAGTGATCCAAAGTCGCGATAGACCCACGCTGGAATGACCTTGCCGCGTATGAACGCTGGCAGGTGGCGCGCCAGATAGCTGGCCTGCTGGTGTGCAGCCTGCGCACGCGGCGGAATGGTGGTTTGCTTGCCGGGCCAAGCGCAGCTGGCGCAATCACCCAACGCAAAGATGCGTTCGTCACCGGTGGATTGCAGACGTTCATTGACCACGATCTGGTTGATGCGGTTGGTCTCAAGCCCGCCGATGCTGGCAAGCACTTGGGGTGCTTTGACTCCAGCAGCCCACACCACCAAGCCCGCCGGGATGAAATGGCCACTGGCCGTGTGCACACCATTGGCAGTGACTTCGGTCACGCGCTCATTGGTGAGCACTTCCACACCGATCTTATTGAGCAGCTCTGCAGTGGCAGCTGACAGTCGCTCTGGCAGCGCCGGCAGGATGCGCGGTGCAGCCTCTACAATGGTGATGCGGATATCGCGTTCGGGGTCGATGCGATGCAGGCCATAGGCAACCAACTCGCGCACGACTTTGTGCAACTCGGCAGACAGTTCCACGCCGGTGGCACCGGCGCCGATGATGGCGATATGCAGCGCTTCCGGGTCTGAGGGCACATCATCCAAATCCGCGCGCAGACACGCGTTGAGCAGTCGCGCATGAAACCGCGCCGCCTGCGCAACAGTGTCCAGCGCGATGGCATGTTGCGCTGCCCCTGGCGTACCGAAGTCATTGCTCTGGCTGCCTACTGCAATGACCAGCGTGTCGTAGGGCACTTCGCGTGCCGGCAGCACTTCGCTGCCTTCGTTATCGATGAGTCGTGACAGCCGGATGCACTGGCGCTCGCGGTCTATTCCTTCCAGCGTGCCTTGCTGAAAACGAAAGCCATGCCAGCG
>CANFSB010000137.1 GCA_947449495.1 Pseudomonadota bacterium | reverse complement strand
GACGTCGACCTTGGCGCCGGCTTCCTCGAGCTTCTTCTTGATGCTGTCGGTGTCGGCCTTCGATACGCCGTCCTTGACCGTGGCCGGAACGGCCTCGACCAAGTCCTTGGCTTCCTTCAGACCCAGGCCGGTGATCTCGCGGATCACCTTAATGACCGTGACCTTCTTGTCAGCCGGGTATTCCTTCAGGATTACCGTGAACTCGGTCTGCTCTTCTGCCGGAGCAGCGGCAGCGGCCGGGCCAGCGGCAGCAGCGGCCACAGGGGCAGCAGCGGTCACGCCGAACTTAGTCTCCATCGCCGAGATCAGCTCGGTGACTTCGATCAGGGTCATGCTGGAAATCGCGTCGAGGATCTCGTCCTTCGAAATTGCCATTGTTTTCTCCAAAGTAACTATTCGTTTAAACGGGAATCGGAACGTGCCTTGCGGACCGGATCAGGCCGAAGCCTGCTTCTGGTCGCGGACGGCTGCGACGGTACGAACCAGCTTGGACGGAGCCGCGGCCAGAGTACCCACGAGCTTTTGGATCGGTGCCTTCATGACACCCATCAGCATCGAGAGCGCCTGATCGCGCGTCGGCAGGTTGGCGACCTTGTCGAGATCTTTGCCAGGGAGCAATTGCCCACCCAGCGCGATCCCGGTCGGCTTCAGCTTGTCGTGGTCCTTTGCGAAGGCTCTGATCACGCGCGCCGCAGCGCCCGGATCGTCCTTCGAGAAGGCCAGCACCAGAGGTCCCTTGAGGGTCGGGCCGATGCATTCGAACTGCGTTCCTGCCAGCGCCTTGCGAGCGAGCGTGTTCTTTACAACACGCACGTACACGCCTGCGACGCGAGCCTTGGAACGAAGATCAGACATCTGCGCGACAGTCAGCCCACGATATTCCGCAGCCACCACAGATTGGGCCGTAGCCGCAACTGCGCCGACCTCGGAAACGAGGACTTTCTTGCCATCCAGGTTCAGTGCCATTTCTTCACCTCCTGTTGCATCACCAGTACCCACGGATGCCGGCTACAGCCCGACATCCACCCAGCGACGGTGACCAACATCCAGGAGAACTGGCTCCACGAAGAGCCGATTCCCGATGAGCGTTCACCATCTGCGCAGGCCACGCGATTAAGGGTTGACCCGTTTCCGGGGGCTCCCGCCTGCGGTCTTCGACGATGACCGGCACGCCCCTGCGGGCACGCCGAGCCACATCAAACTTCGTTGCTATCAAGACAGCGTGGAGTGATCCACCACCACGCCCGGGCCCATGGTGGAAGACAGCGTCACACGCCGAACATAAATACCCTTAGACGTAGCGGGCTTGGCACGCTGCAAGTCGCCGATCAGTGCGACGAGATTCTCGCGCAGCGCCGTGACTTCGAAAGCCGCCTTGCCAATGGTGCAATGCACGATGCCAGCCTTGTCGACGCGGTAGCGGACCTGACCAGCCTTGGCGTTGCGCACAGCACCGGCCACATCGGGAGTCACGGTGCCAACCTTGGGGTTGGGCATCAAGCCGCGAGGACCGAGGATCTGGCCCAGCTGACCCACGACGCGCATAGCATCGGGGCTGGCCACGACCACGTCGAAGTCGATCTGGCCGGCCTTGACCTGCTCGGCCAAGTCTTCCAGACCCACCAGATCAGCGCCGGCTTCACGGGCTGCATCCTGATTCTTGCCAGAGGTGAACACAGCGACGCGCACAGTCTTACCGATGCCGTTGGGCATGACGGTAGATCCGCGCACCTGCTGGTCGGACTTGGTGGCATCGATGCCCAGGTTGACGGCAACGTCAACCGACTCGTTGAACTTGGTGGAAGTAAAGGACTTGACCAGGCCCAGGGCCTCGTCGATCGGATACGCCTTGCCCGGTGCAATAGACGATTTCCAGGCCTTAATACGTTTTGCTATGACAGTCATTGCTCAGTGCTCCCTCAAAGGCCTTCGACATCAACGCCCATGCTGCGGGCAGTGCCCGCCATGGTGCGCACGGCAGCCGACAAGTCGGCAGCAGTCAGATCGGGCATCTTGGTCTTGGCGATCTCTTCGAGTTGCGCCAAGGAGATCTTGCCCACCTTAGAGGTGTTGGGTGTGCCGCTGCCCTTCTCGATACCGATCGCCTTGCGAATCAGCACCGCCGCGGGCGGCGTCTTCATGATGAAGGTGAAGCTGCGATCGCTGTACACCGTAATTACGGTGGGGATCGGCAAGCCCTTTTCGAGCTTCTGGGTCTGCGCATTGAACTGCTTGCAGAACTCCATGATGTTGACGCCCTGCTGACCCAGCGCCGGTCCGATCGGCGGCGACGGGTTGGCGGAGCCTGCAGGCACCTGCAGCTTGATATAGCCGTTTACCTTCTTAGCCATCTGTCATCTCCTGGGTGCAAGCGCCGTTAGGCTCCCCATGGTTGTGCTGCCATCGGCCCCGCGACCGACAGCCGGAATACTCAGGCCTTTTCGACCTGCGAGAAATCGAGCTCGACCGGCGTGGAGCGTCCCAGAATCTGGACGGCAACCTGCAGTCGGCTCTTTTCGTAATTGACGTTTTCGACCACGCCGTTGAAGTCGTTGAACGGGCCATAAATGACTCGCACCAACTGACCGGCTTGGAACAACACCTTCGGACGCGGCTTGTCGACACCGTCTTCGACACGGCGCAGGATCTGCGCAGCCTCGCGCTCACTGATAGCAGCCGGCTTGTCGCTGGTGCCGCCAATGAAACCGAGCACCTTGGGCACATCGCGCACCAAGTGCCAAGTCTGCTCATCCATTTCCATCTGAACCAGCACATAGCCGGGATAGAACTTGCGCTCGCTGCGGCGTTTTTGTCCGTCGCGCATCTCTACGACCTCTTCGGTCGGCACGAGAATCTCGCCGAACTTGCTCTCACAGCCATCGCGCTTGATGCGATCTTTGAGCGACTCAACCACGCGGTGCTCCAGATTGGAGTAGGCGTGGACGACATACCATTTGAGCGCCATCGTCAGCCTCCCTGACCGGTCAGGTGACGGGTCGCCCAAGCCAGAAACAGATCAAGCGACCAGAAAAACATGCCTGCGATCACCGCGAACGCGAACACCATAAGGGTCGTGTTGCGGGTCTCTTCAATCGAGGGCCAGACGACTTTGCGCAACTCATTGCGCGAATCACCCCAGAACTGCACAAAGCCGCGACCCGGGTCCGACAGTGCGAACACCACCGCGCCCAGCACCAGGCCCGCGGCGACAGCCAACCAGCGCAGCCAGACCGATTGATCCGACAGCACATAGAAGGCGGCCACACCAGCGATAACCAGCGCTCCGGCAAGCCAGGGCAACGCACCGCCAGTGCGGCTGCCTCCCTGACCTTGAATCTGTTCGTTCATATCCGGATTCCGCTGGCAGGCCAGGAGGGAATCGAACCCCCAACCTGCGGTTTTGGAGACCGCCGCTCTGCCAATTGAGCTACTGGCCTGTTGAAACGCGAAGCGCCCGGGTTGCCCCGGACGCCCTGATGTCAGCCCTGCTTACTTGAGAATCTTCGATACCACGCCTGCACCGACGGTGCGGCCACCCTCGCGGATAGCAAAGCGCAGGCCGTCATCCATCGCGATGGGGGCGATCAGCTCGACCGTCATCTTGATGTTGTCGCCAGGCATCACCATCTCAGCGCCGCCGTCGAGCTCAATCGAACCCGTAACGTCGGTGGTGCGGAAGTAAAACTGCGGACGATAGCCCTTGAAGAACGGCGTGTGACGACCGCCCTCTTCCTTGGTCAGCACGTACACTTCGCATTCAAACTTGGTGTGCGGCAGGAT
>CANFSB010000136.1 GCA_947449495.1 Pseudomonadota bacterium | reverse complement strand
GCCGAACGCTTCATCACACCAGAGCTCAAACGTTTTGAAGACCAAGTGCTGGGCGCACGCGATGGCGCGCTGGCGCGCGAGAAACAGCTGTACGAAGAGATCCTCACGCAGTTGATCGATCGCCTGGGTCCGATGCAGGACACCGCCGCCGCACTGGCCAGCCTGGATGCGCTTACGTGTTTGGCAGAACGCGCAGACACGCTGCGCTGGATAGCGCCGCAACTGGTCGATGCGCCCGGCATGCTCATCGAAGCTGGCCGCCATCCAGTCGTCGAGCGTTTCATAGATGGCAGCTTCATTCCCAACGATGTGGCCTTTGCTGACCAGCGCCGGATGCTGGTGGTGACCGGCCCCAACATGGGCGGCAAGAGCACTTACATGCGCCAAGTGGCACTGATTGCAGTGTTGGCGCACATCGGCAGCTTTGTGCCGGCGCAGCGTGCGCAGCTGGGGCCCATCGATCGCATCTTCACCCGCATCGGCGCCGGCGATGATCTGGCAGGGGGTCGCTCCACGTTCATGGTGGAGATGACCGAGACTGCCAACATCCTGCACAACGCCACTGATCGCAGTCTGGTGTTGATGGATGAGATCGGTCGCGGCACCAGCACCTTTGATGGCTTGTCGTTGGCTTGGGCGGTGGCGCGGCAACTGGCGCTCAAGGCGCGCGCCTTCACGCTGTTTGCCACGCATTACTTTGAACTCACCACGCTGGCCAGCGAAGTGCCCGGCGTGGTCAATGTGCACTTGGATGCGACCGAGCACGGTGAGTCGCTGGTGTTCCTGCATGCGGTGCGCGAAGGCCCTGCCAATCGCAGCTATGGCTTGGCTGTGGCACAGCTTGCTGGGGTGCCACGCGAGGTAATCAGCGCGGCACGGCGTTATTTAGAAGCATTGGAAGCGCAGCGCGATGCACTCAGTGCAGCGGCCAAGCCGCAGGCGAGCCTGCCGTTTGATGCACCGCCGCCGGTACCGGAACCCTCACTGCCCTCGCCGCGCTCCACGCTCGAAACACATCTGGCAGCGCTTGATCTGGACTCGCTTAGCCCGCGCGAAGCGCAGACGCTGCTCTATGAACTGCAGCAGGCTGCGCGCGGCGAGTAAGCGGTATCAGCGCAGCTGCTCGCGGATCCACGTGGCCACTTCAGTCACGGCCTGATCGTTGAGCAGATCCGGATACAGCTTGGGCATCGGCGCCTTGGGCTCTTTGATAGCGGCGATGGTCTGCGCCAGCGTCTGACGGCCCTTCAGTGTGGCCAAGTTGCGATCCGCCACCATCGCACCATCGGTGCCGTGGCAGGCCACACAGACTTGGCTATAGAGCCGCTGAGCACCACCACCGCTAGCCGCCGCTGAAACCACTGCCTGCGGCTTTTGCGGGTTCAGCGCCATGATCACCACGCTGGGATTGCCGAGTGCACCAAACGCATTGCGTGAGATGTTGCCATCGGCAAAGGCCAAGTACTGCGTACCACCGGCCTCGTAAGTGACCACACCACCGGCCAACGCACCGCCGGTCTGCTGCTTGCGCAGCAACGCGCCGCTCTTGCTGTCAAAGATGAGCAAGTTACCGGCCAGGTCACCGGCAAAGGTCACACCACCGGCCGTGGGCGTGATGCCTGCAACCACGGGCTTCTCGGCGTGGTACTTCCAGCGCACCGCGCCGGTCAGCGCATCGACGGCGGTGATCCAGCCGGTGTCTTCGCCCACCGGTTCGATGCTGCCACCGAAGTCCAACGCGCCAGCCTTGTACTTGGCCTTGCCCAGCTTGACGTTAAAGCACACGTCCACCGCACCGGTGATCAACTGGTTGTTCTGGCGATCCAGCGCAGGCCCGTTCCACTCCACACCACCGGCATAGCCGGGGCACATCTTGGCTCCCGCCACCGGCGGGTCTTTGGGCGGTGTAATGACCGTAGTGACGGGTGTGCGAAACACACTCTTGCGCGTGTCGCGATCGACCGCTGTCACGTAGCCGTCCTTGCCGCCGAACACCAGCAGGTCCTGCGTGCCCTCACCGCGATACATCAACGGCGGCGCGACCAGATCCAGATCCATCCAGTCGGCCGGCGTCACCTGATACCACCAGCGCAGCGCACCGGTGCGCGCGTCCAGCCCGACGATGGAATCAGTGAACAGATTGGCGCCGGGTCTATAAGCCTTATCGATATCCGGCCAAGGGTTGCCCACCGGCACAAAGAGCTCCCCAGTGGTCACATCCAAACTCATGGCGCCCCATACGCCGCCGCCGCCGGTCTTGGCCGTACCGGCACGCTGCCAGGTCTCGGCGCCGGTCTCTTTGCCCATGGGGATGGTATTAAAGCGCCACAGCTCGCGGCCGGTCTGCGCGTCAAGCGCCACCACCCGGCCGCGCACGCCCGATTCACTGCCAGCCACGCCCATGTAGACCGTGCCGCCCCAGGCCAGCGGCGCTGCCGCCGTGGACTCGGCCAGCCGTGGTGCTGCCACCTCGGTCTTCCACAACAGCTTGCCGGTGGCCGCATCCAGTGCGATCACCCGGCCATCACCGGTGCCACGGAACACCCGGCCATCGAGCACCGCCACACCGCGTGTGGATGACGACACGCGCTCTTCATCGGGCCGATAGGTGTATTTCCAGCGCAGCGCGCAGGTGGTGGCGTCGACTGCCACAGTCTCGCGGCCGGTGGCGGTGTAAATCACACCATCGACCACGATCAGTCCCGAGTGCAGCGACGTCGGGCCGTCGATCTGAATGCGGCACACCTCGCCCAGCTGCGCCACGTTGGTGGTGTTGATCTGCTTGAGCGGCGAGTAACGCTGGCCGTCGAGGCGGTTGTTGTACGACAGCCATTGCGAACCCGGGGTGGCGTCCTGCGCCAGCACCGGCATGGCCACCGAACAGGCGCCCAGCACCAGCGCTGCGACCAAAGTGCGTACCGTTGCGATCATCTGTCCCCCGGATGGCGTCTGTATGCGCCATTAACTTGTGATGGCCGGATTCTCGACCGCGGCGTCTTGAATGTCCAAGCCGGCCGACCCCGACACCACACCTGACAGCGACAAATCAGGTCCAAATGGCGTAGATTCCGCCCTCCTACAACCTAATTCGACAGGATTGCCTGCCATGGCCACAACCCCGACCGCACCGCGTCAGCCGCTGTTCTACGTTGATCCGCAGCCGCTGAACCTGCAGCAGCATCGCGAAATGCGCCTGAAGAACGGCTCTTATGCCTTCACCAGTGAAGCGCTGGCTATGCCGGCCGTGTTTGGCGAATTCGCCGACCTGTCGCGCCACTACCCTGTGCTGTTCGCGGGTGGCGACGATGGCGGCCCGATCGCCCTGCTGGGCGTAGATGCCACCAACGTGTTTGTCACCGATGGCGTCTGGGCTGCAGACCACTACATTCCGGCCTATGTGCGTCGTCATCCTTTTGGTCTGATGGCGCTGACCCCGGATGCCAAGCCTGAGGAATATGCGTTGGCGTTGGACGTGGCCAGCCCGCGTGTGACCACCGATGCCACCGAAAGCATCGCGTTGTTCGAGGGCGAAGAGCCCAGCGCGTTTGTCAAAGAGATGCTGAACTTCTGCAGCGCCTATAGCGCCGACGCGTTGGTCACCATCGAGATGTGCCGTGCGCTGCGCGCCAAGGGCGTACTGGTGGACCGTCGGTTGGATGGCACGCTGCCCGATGGCCAGAAAATCGGCATCGATGGCTTCCAAGTGGTCGATGCGCAGAAGCTCACCGATCTGGATGCCGAGACCATCGTGGATTGGCACCGTCGCGGCTGGATGTCGGCGTGCTTCTTCCACTTGGCGTCGATGCAGCGCGTAAGCGATCTGATGGC
>CANFSB010000135.1 GCA_947449495.1 Pseudomonadota bacterium | reverse complement strand
TTCTTCTGCTCAACTGGCATCTTTTTGGTGCTCAGCGCTTGGTTTGATGACGCACGCTTTTTAGAGTGGGGGTGGCGCATCCCGTTTCTGCTCAGCACCCTGTTGGTGTTGGTGGGCCTGTATGTGCGCTTGCAGCTGACCGAGACGCCGGCCTTTGAGCAGGCTATCCGCAACAACGAGCGCGTCAAAGTGCCAGTGCTGGAAGTCTTGCGCAGCCACCCGCGCGCATTGGTCATGGGCACTTTCGCCGGTATGGCCACCTTCATGCTGTTTTATCTGATGACGGTGTTCTCGCTAAGCTGGGGCACCAGCCAATTGCATTTTGAACGCAGCAGCTTCTTGTGGTTGCAGCTGTCAGGTGTGGTTTGCTTCGGCATCACCGTGCCGCTGTCGGCCTGGTGGGCGCAGCACTGGGGCAGCCGCCGGGTGCTGGTTGCAGCCACGCTGGCCATTACGGCATTTGGTTTGGTGTTCCCGCCGCTGTTTGGCAGCGGCAGCACCTGGGGTGTTGCTGCATCGCTGTGTTTGGGTTTGGCGCTGATGGGCATGACCTATGGCCCGGTCGGCACCGCCATGGCCGGTTTGTTCCCCACGGCCATCCGTTATACCGGCACTTCGCTGGTGTTTAACTTGGCTGGCATCTTTGGGGCTTCGCTGGCGCCTTACATTGCCACCTGGTTGGCCACTCACTATGGCCTATGGGCTGTGGGTGGTTACGTGATGGCCACCGGACTTGTGACATTGGGTGCATTGCTCGCGTTGCCAGCGCCGGCTGTGGCCGACGTGGAGGCACCCGTTTGAAGCAGACCTTGGTGGCCGGTGCGCCCGGCCAAAAAGAGTTCATCGCGCTGGTGGCTTTCACCATGGCGCTCATCTCGCTCTCTATCGACAACCTGCTGCCGGCTTTCGCGCCGATCCGCAGTGAGTTCGGTATTGCCAATGCCAATGCGCTGCAACTGATTGTCACGGTCTACATGCTCGGTTCTGCACCTATGCAGATTGTGTATGGAACGCTTGCCGATGTGGTGGGTCGGCGGCCCACGTTGCTGGTGGGTCTGATTCTGTACGCCATCGGCGCAACTATCGGTGTGCTGGCGCAGGACTACACGCAGCTGCTGGCCGGTCGCGTGGTGCAGGGCATGGGCGCGGCAGCCATTCAGGTGCTGGCCGTCGCGTTGATCCGCGATCGTTACGAAGGCGGCGACATGGCGCGGGTGCTGTCGCTGGTGTTCATGGTGTTCATCATGGTGCCAGTCGTGGCGCCAGCGCTGGGCAGCCTGTTCATCTACCTGTGGGGCTGGCGCTCGGTGTTTGTCAGCATGCTGGTGATGGCGCTGGCAGCAGGCGTGTGGTTCGGTGTGCGTATGCCCGAGACATTGCACCCGGAACACAAGCGGCAGTTCTCGATGCAGCAGCTATGGCAGGGCATTGCAATGACTTTTGCGCAGCGCAGCGCGATCGGTCATTCGCTGGCCATTGCTTTGTTCATGGGCTGTTTGATGACTTACATCAGTTCGTCGCAGCAGATCTTCGAGACCGAGGTCTATGCCCTAGGTCGTTGGTTCCCCGTGGCGTTTGGCGGCATTGCTGCAGTGATGGGACTGGCGTTCTTTGCCAACTCACACCTGGTGCGCTCGTTCGGTATGCACCGGCTGTCGCATCTGTGTCTACTGTTGTTTGTTGGCGTCTCTGGCTTGATGTGTGCCGCAGTGCTGCTGTGGGATGGCAAGCCACCTCTGTGGTTGTTTGTTGCGTTGCTATCGACAATCCAGTTTCTGATGTGTCTGACCATGCCCAACTTCAATGCCATCGCCATGGAACCACTGGGCGCGGTGGCCGGCACGGCGTCGGCGGTCATGGGCGTGTTGACCACCTTGGGTGGCGCGCTCATCGGCATCGTGGTCGGCGCAAACTTCGATGGCACGCTGCGGCCGCTGGGCATTACCTATTTTGTCTGTGCGGTATTGGCACTGTTTTGCGTCATGTGGGGTATGCGCGGCAAGTTGCATTTGAGGCGCGCATGACCTGCATCTATGGCATCCGCAGTTGCGACACCATGAAAAAAGCCCGCGACTGGCTGGCTGCGCAGGGTATCGATAGCCAGTTTCACGATTACAAACTGCAAGGCATAGACCGCGCGCACTTGCAGCGCTGGTGCGCAGTGCTGGGGTGGGAGACGGTGCTCAATCGCGCTGGCACCACGTTTCGCAAGTTAACAGAGGCGCAGCGTGATGGGCTTGATGAAGCGCGCGCCATCGAGCTCATGCAGGCTCAGCCGTCACTGATCAAACGGCCCATGCTCGAGTATGGCGACCACGTGTTGGCGGGCTTTAAGCCCGAACGCTATGCCGCGTTGTTTGGCAGTTCGGTGTGATGGCGCTGCCCACGGACATTGACTACATGCGCCGTGCCTTAGAGTTGGCACGGGCTGCCGGCGCTGAAGGTGAAGTGCCCGTCGGCGCCGTGGTGGTCAGTGGTGGGCAAATTGTGGGCGAAGGCGCCAACAGACCCATTGCCGGTCACGATCCCACTGCTCATGCAGAGATTGTCGCGCTGCGCGCTGCTGGCGCTGCTCTGGGCAGCTATCGCCTGAATGATGCTGTGTTGTACGTGACGCTGGAACCTTGCGCGATGTGCGCTGCCGCGATGGTGCATGCGCGGGTGCGGCGCGTGGTATTCGGTGCGTTTGATCCCAAAGCCGGTGCTGCCGGCAGCCTCATCGATTTGTTTCGACTGCAAGGCCTGAACCACCGGGTGGATGCCTTCGGTGGTGTGCTTGCTGACGAGTGCGGCGCGTTGCTCAGTGGTTTCTTTGAGGCGCGCCGCGCCGATCCTTCCTGAACGGAGTCTGGGTTCAGGACTCGCGCTTGAGCGTTTGATAGCGCGCATGCACGCGCTGCCACAGCGGCCCCGGAAGGCCAGTGCCGACGTTGCGATCATCCAGTCGCGTGACCGGTTGTACTTCGCGCGTTGCGGACGCCAACCAGATTTCGTCGGCAGAGCGCAGTTGCGCTTCGGTGAGGTCTTCGCTGCGATGCTCGATGCCCAGAGATTCGGCGATCTCTATAACCACCCCGCGTGTGGTGCCTGGTAACAGCCGGTGTGAGTTGGGTGGCGTGAGCAGCTGTCCACCCGAGATCACATGTACCGTCGAGGCACTGCCTTCGGTCAGCTTGCCGTCGCGCAACAAAATCGCTTCGCTGGCACCGGCTTCAGCGGCTTGTTGTCGCAGAAGAATATTGGCCAACAGCGCCACCGATTTGATGTCGCAGCGTGCCCAACGCGTGTCGGCAGTGGTGATGCACTTAAGACCTTCGGTGAACACCTCTGCGGGCGTCTGCGGCCAAGGTGAGCAGTAGACAAACACTGTCGGCGTTAAGCCCTGCGGCGGAACATGGTTGCGGCCCTCTTCATGTCCGCGGGAGACCTGCAGATACACATACTGGTCGCCACCACCGTTGGCACGGACGAGTTGATCCAGTTGCTCTCGCCATTGCGTGCGGCTGTAGGGGTCGGGAATGCGCAGCGCTGCCAGACTGCGTGCCAGTCGCTCGGCATGGGCCTGAAACCGGAACAGCCGTCCGTCATAGACCGGGATGACTTCGTAAACACCATCACCGAATAGGAAGCTGCGATCCAGTGGCGAGATACGTGCCTGACTCAAGGGCATCTGCACGCCGTCCAGCAGGCACAGGTCAAAGGGTTTACTCATGGGGTGCTTACTGCAGCCACAGCTTGACGGTGTCGACCAGACCAGCGAAGAAGCCGCTTTCGGTGGCTGGCGCCAGCGTGATCAGCGGCGCGCGCGCGACCACTTCGTTGCCGGACTTTATGGT
>CANFSB010000134.1 GCA_947449495.1 Pseudomonadota bacterium | reverse complement strand
GGCAGCACCGATGCCGATTTTGATCGTGTGTGGCCGCAGGTGATGGCACATCTGCAAGGCTTTGAGCCGCAGTTCATCATCCTGCAGTGTGGCGCCGACAGCATTGCCGGGGATCCGCTGACGCACCTGGGGCTGTCGCCCGCATCTCATGCACGGGCTGCCACTGAGCTGGCGGCGCTGGCGCAAAGCCTAGGCCATGGTCGGCTGCTCGCGCTCGGTGGTGGAGGCTACAATCGATCCAACCTTGCTGCGGCCTGGAATGCTGTCGTAGAGGCTTTGCTGTCGCCGTAAATGCTCTGCATCGGCTAGACTGTCGGCTCTAAACGGAGGCAGGCGAGCATGTTCCAGAAGTCCATGACGATCGGTGGTTTTGATCCGGTGCTGGCGGCGGCCATAGAGGCCGAACGCGTGCGTCAGGAAGAGCACATCGAGCTGATCGCCTCCGAAAACTATGCCAGCCCGCGCGTGCTCGAAGCGCAGGGGTCTGTGCTCACCAACAAATACGCCGAAGGTTATCCGGGCAAGCGCTACTACGGTGGCTGCGAGAACGTGGATATCGCTGAGCAGTTGGCCATCGATCGCATCAAGCAGTTGTTCGGTGCCGACTATGCCAACGTGCAGCCGCACTCCGGCTCACAGGCCAACGGCGCGGTGTATCTGGCGCTGCTGCAGGCCGGCGACACCGTGCTGGGCATGAGCCTTGATCACGGCGGTCACCTCACTCACGGTGCCAAGGTCAACTTCTCGGGTAAGACCTATCGGGCGGTGCAATACGGTATCAAGCCCACCGATGGCACCATCGACTACGATCAGCTCGAGCAGATTGCACTGGCTGAGCGTCCCAAGATGATCATCGCGGGTTTCTCGGCCTATTCGCGTCACCTCGATTACCCGCGCTTTCGCGCCATCGCCGACAAGGTCGGTGCTTATCTGCTGGTCGACATGGCACACATTGCCGGCTTGGTTGCCACCGGCTTGTCGCCCAACCCGCTGCCCTATGCCGACGTGGTCACCAGCACCACGCACAAGACGCTGCGCGGTCCGCGTGGCGGCTTGATCATGTGCCGCTCCAACCCCGAGCTTGAAAAGAAGTTCAACTCGGTGGTGTTCCCCGGCACTCAGGGTGGCCCGCTGATGCATGTCATCGCGGCCAAGGCAGTGGCCTTCCAAGAAGCACTGCAGCCCGAGTTCAAGCAATACCAAGTGCAGGTGCTGGCCAATGCCAAGGCCATGGCTGCGGCGCTGGTGGCGCGCGGTTATCGCATTGTGTCTGGCGGCACCGACAATCACCTGTTCCTGCTCGATCTGTCCGACAAGGCGATCAACGGTAAAGAGGCCGATGCCGCACTGGGCAAGTCCTATATCACCGTCAACAAGAACGCGGTCCCCAACGATCCGCGTCCGCCGATGGTCACCAGTGGCATTCGTATCGGTACGCCGGCTGCCACCACGCGTGGCTTTCGTGAGGCCGAAGTGGTGCAGGTCGCCAACTGGATCGCCGATGTGCTCGACAGTCAGGGTGCCCCTGAGGTGATCGATCGCACCCGCGAGGCAGTGCGCGAGCTGTGCCGTCGTTTCCCGGTTTACGGCACCTGACGGGCTGACGGTCAAGGCAGGCGCGGGTCATGTTCTGTCCCTTCTGCAGCCATGCCGAGACCAAGGTCACCGACTCGCGGCTGGCCGGTGGCGGAACGCAGATCCGTCGCCGTCGCGAGTGCCTGGCCTGCGGCGAGCGCTACACCACTTTCGAGACGGCCGAGCTGGTCATGCCGCTGGTGGTCAAGACAGACAGCAGCCGTGTGCCGTTTGACGAGCGCAAGCTGCGCGGCGGCATGGAAAAGGCGCTGCAAAAACGTCCCGTCAGCCGTGAAGCCTTAGAAGAGGCAGTGGGGCGTATCTGCCATAGTCTGCGCAGCTTGGGTGAGCGCGAAGTGCAGTCGCGCATCGTGGGCGAACTGGTGATGGAAGAGCTGCGCCACCTCGATGAAGTCGGCTATGTGCGCTTTGCCTCGGTTTATCGCAGCTTTCAAGACGTGGATGCATTTCGAGACGAAATCGATCGTCTCAGCGACAATCGCCTGCCGGCGCGTGAGCAACTGCCCCTGCCGGGTCTCATCGATAAGCTTTCGCGCAAGCCATGACACAGCCAGACAGCACATTCAGCGACATTGATCGTGCGCATATGCAGCGCGCGTTGGTATTGGCCGCGCAGGGTCTATACACCACCGACCCTAATCCGCGTGTGGGTTGTGTGTTGGCGCACGGCGCCACCGTGGTGGGCGAGGGTTTTCATGCGCGCGCCGGTGAGGGGCATGCCGAAGTGCATGCGCTTCAGATGGCAGGCAGTCATGCCCGCGGCGCCACCGCTTATGTGACGCTGGAACCTTGCAATCATCACGGCCGTACGCCGCCCTGCAGCGAGGCGCTGATTGCGGCCGGTGTGGCGCATGTGGTGTATGCACTGCGTGATCCCAATCCGCGGGTCGATGGTGCTGGCGAGCGGCGCCTGCGTGCAGCCGGCATCAGCGTGGCTGGTGGGCTCATGAGTGACGAGTCGCAGCAACTCAACTGCGGGTTCGTCAAGCGCATGTCCACCGGTATGCCGTTTGTGCGCGTCAAGCTGGCGATGAGCCTGGATGGCCGCACCGCACTGGCCAATGGCGAGAGCCGCTGGATCACCAGTGACATAGCCCGCAAAGACGCGCAGCGCTATCGCGCGCGCAGCTCGGCCATTCTCACCGGCATTGGCACCATTCTCATCGATGATCCAGCGCTCAATGTGCGCTTGCCCGACAGCGATCGTCAGCCGTGGCGCGTGATTCTCGACAGCGACTTGCGTACGCCGCCGCAGGCACGCGTCATTAACCGCGAAGGCTCTGTGCTGGTATTTGCCGCGCGCGACAATGCGCAGCGACGCAGCGCGCTGCAAGCGCAACACGCAGCTGTCGAGGTGTTACCGGCCATCGACGGTCGCCCCTCGTTGCATGCAGCCTTGCAGCGTCTTGCTGCGATGGAAATGAACGAAGTCTGGGTTGAGGCCGGCCAAACGTTGGCCGGTGCGCTGGTGAGCGCCGGCTTAGTAGATGAACTGGTGGTGTATGTGGCACCCACGCTGCTGGGGCCGGATGCGCGCGGCTTGATGCAGTTGCCGCCGCTGCTGCAATTGGACCAGCGGCAACGCTGGCGGTATACCGACATCACTACCGTCGGTGATGATCTGCGTTTGACACTGAGGCCCCTCTGACATGTTTACCGGCATCATCCAGTCTGTGGGTCGCGTTGCTGCCGCCGAATCACTTGGTGGCGATCTGCATCTGGTCATCGATGCGCGCGAGTTGGCTGCACGCATTACCGCAGAGCGGTTTGCGGTGGGCGAGAGCATTGCGGTCAACGGCGTGTGCTTGACCGTGCTCGATCCGACCAACGGTCACTTCAGTGCCGATGTATCGCGCGAGACCTTGTCGCTGACCACGACCGGTCAGTTGCGCGTGGGCGATCCGGTCAACCTTGAGCCTGCATTGCGGGCGGGGGATCCTCTGGGCGGTCACCTTATGTCTGGTCATGTCGATGGCATCGCGCAGGTGCTGTCGGTACAGCACGATGCACGCTCGTTGCGAGTCGAGGTGCAGCTGCCCGAGGCGCTGGCGCGGTTTGTTGCCCCCAAAGGCTCTATCGGCCTCGATGGCGTGAGCCTTACCGTCAATGCGGTGGAGGGCAGCCGGTTTGGTGTGAATCTCATTCCGCACACGGTGGCGGCGACCACGTTTGGCAGCTTGCGCGTCGGATCGAGTCTGAATGTCGAAGTGGACCAGATGGCGCGCTACCTGGAGCGGCTGTTGGCCCTGCGCTGTTAGACTGGGTGG
>CANFSB010000133.1 GCA_947449495.1 Pseudomonadota bacterium | reverse complement strand
GGCGACAGTGTCGCCCTTACCCAAGGATCTCAAGTGGCGTTCCAAACAGCTGGAGCGCGTGTTGGCTCAGTCGCAGCTGGTTATCGCCCCTGCGTCGGTCGACGTGAACATAGGCTTCTTCAAGAGCCTGACCTTGGTGCCCTTGGCGCTGCGCATGGGCAACCTGCCCGACAAGCAGCGCTTGACGGATGTGCTATCGCCGGCTGCGCATGCACGCTGGTCTGCTGTGCGGCAACGCTATGCTCCGCGTGATGACGACCTGGAGACCACGCGCCCGTTGTTTGCCGGTGCACAGTTGTACGACAAGGCCTTGAAGCGTGCCGGACTGGAGCGCCGCAGCGACGTTTGGAAGCAGGTGCGTAGCTTGGCCAAAGCGCAAAACGTCACGGTGCGCGAGCCGACCATTGCACTGACAGTAGAGGACCCCAAGGCCTTGTTGCGCGAGTTCGTCGACACCCCGCCCACCGCAGACATTTCCTGCTTCGAGAGTCTGCTGACGCGCATTGAGTCGCAGCTGCCCGTGATGCAGCAACGCAGTGTGGCTTGGGCCAAGGGTGATGTAGCAACCTTAAAGCGCCTGCCTTTGGAGGACAGCCAAGCTGCTTGTCTGAATGTAGTGACCGGCACGCCGCGTCTGGCTGCCAAGTATGAAGAGGCTACCCGGCGTTGGCGTCAGGAGTGGGTGCTGGCCGCAGAGGGTGCGCTGCTGCGCAACGTCTCATCGATTGCCGTGCTGCCGTTGCGCGAGATGCTGGCTGCCGATGGCCTGGCGGCACAACTGCGCGCGCGTGGCTACGAGATGGTCGAGCCCGATAGCAACTGAGTCTGGATCCTCGTAGACGCTGGGCTGCGCTTGCGTCCATGCTCGGCCCACTAGGTCTGGGGGTGTCATGTTGAAGTCATGCGTGTTTGGGACAGTCAGTTTGCTGATGATGGCGTTGCAACCTGCACTGGCGGCGCCGCAGCGCTGGTTAACCGCTGTAGACCAAGGGTTAATCACTGACGGCGTTCTGCATAGCGTGCAGTTGCCCCAAGCCGGCAGCGGTCCCACCACCATTACTGTCGCCAAAGACGGGCAGGTGTGGTTCACAGAATCTGCAGGCAACCGCATCGGCCGCATGAACCCGGATGGCACTGGACTGATGGAGTATCCACTGCCGCACCCCGGCAGCGCGCCGCGCATCATCGCGCTCGGTGCCGATAACAACCTGTGGTTTTCGCAGCATGACGGCAACCGCATCGGTCGTATCACGACTGCTGGTGTGATCACCGAGTTCGACATTCCCACGCCGGCAAGCAAACCACGAGCTATTGCCTTGGGTGCTGATGGCGCAATCTGGTTCGGTGAATTTGCCGGCAACAAGATCGGTCGCATCACCACTGACGGTCGCATTACAGAGTTCGCCATTCCAACGCCCGACAGTGGCCCGCGTGCGCTGGCTGCAGGACCCGACGGCAACATCTGGTTCTCGCAATTTCGCAGCAGCAAGATCGGCCGCATAACACCAGCGGGTGTGATTACCGAGTTCACGCTACCTCGGGCCAATAGCGGCCCCGGCGACATCACGGCTGGTGCCGATGGTGCGCTGTGGTTTGTGGAACTGTCCGGCGGTATGGACGGACTCAACACCGATGGCAATCGTGTCGGTCGTATCACCACAGCAGGGGTCATCACGGAATATGCGATGTCCTCGACCACACCGTCTGCAGTGAATATCGCCGTGGGGCCGGATCGAAACATCTGGTACACGCAGGGCAGCAAGCTCGGGCGCGTGACACCGGCCGGTCAGATCACTGAATTTGCGTTGGGCGAGGGCTCGCGGGGCGTGGGCCTGACCGCAGGCAGCGACCGCGAACCGCCCACGCGCCTGGTGAACCGCCTGTATATCGCAGATGGCGCGCGAGATCGCATTGTGTGGCTGGAGTTTGCGCCGCCCAAGCCTTAATACCAGCGCGGCACCCACTAAGAACAACACGGGGAACGACATGCAGAACAACAACAAGACCATCGATCGTCGGCAATTCATTGGTGGCGCCACATTGGCTGCTGGCGCGTTGACTGCAACAGCACGTGCAGTGGCTGCACAGCCGGCAACACCAGCTTGGTCGGCACCGTTGGCCGAGGTCGCTGGCAAGACGGCGTTTATCACCGGTGGCTCCAGCGGCATCGGCTTAGGTCAGGCGCATGTGTTCCATGACGCAGGCATGAAAGTAGCCATTGGCTATATCCGTGATGACCAGCGCGAGGAAGCAGCACGTGGCTTTACGCGCGATCTGGATCGCATCCACTGGATCAAGGCCGATGTCACGGATCGTGCGCAGATGAAGGCCGCAGCCGATGAAGTCGAGAAGCGCTTTGGCAAGCTGCATCTGGTGTCGGCCAACGCCGGTGTGGGCATGGGTGCCTCGGCTGCCAATGCGTCGTACAACGATTACGACTGGTGCGTGTCGGTCAATCAGACCGGCGTCTTCAATACGCTGCGCGAGTTTTTGCCGTTGCTGCGCAAGCACAGCGAGGGCGGACACTTTCTGGCCACCTCGTCAATGAACGGCCTGTTGCCGGTGACCAATGGCAACGCCGGCATCTACACCATGACCAAGTTCGCCGTGCTGGGGCTTATCGAATCATTGCGTGCAGAGTTTGATGCCACGGGTGAGCGCATCGGCGCGTCGGCGTTCTGTCCTGGTTTTGTCACGACCAAGATCGGCGAAGTGGACTTAAACCGCACCGGTGCTTTCGCTGGTACTAAGACCGAAGGCGCGCGTGCGCCCACAGCGGCCAATGCGCCGCGGCGTGCGCCGGGCTCGCCGTTCATCGGCATGGATCCCATCGAGGCGGGACAAATCGTGCTGCGTGCCGTGCGCAACAACGAGCTGTTCATCGTCTCGCATGTGGAGTTCAGCCCTGGTATCGCCGAGCGCCATGACGCCATCATGGCTTCGGTGCATCCCGAAAAGCCGCCAGCTGATCGCGTAGCGATGGAAGTGGTGAACCTGCGCAATCCACTGTATCCGGCTGAGCGTGCCCGTCTGTTGGCGCGGCGTAAGGGCCGCGCATGAGCGTGTTACCACCGACCCGCGATGACCGAGTGATCTGGGATATCTGGACGTCGGTCTATTACATGCCTGCCGTCACGGTTGCCGATGAGCTGGGTACTGTTGCAGCGCTGTCGGGCCAAGCGATGGATACAGCGATCTTGGCCGCTGCATTGCGGGTCGATGCGCGTGCTCTACACGTCCACTTGGGTGTGCTGGCGGGGCTGGGTATGGTTGAGCGCCGCGAAGGGCTGTGGCAGGCCACCGCTGTGGCGCGCACCTGGCTGCATCCGCAGGCACAGGGTTACTACGGTCCGCTGATCCAGAGGCATGGCCAGCGCAATGCGCTGCACGAACAGTTGCTGGAAACGTTGCGCACGGGGCAAAAGCCCGACAGCCATCAATCTGCTGTGGATGAATGGGAGCGCGGCGAGATGCCGCCGGGCCTTGCGGCGACAATCACTGCCTATATGAATGCCCATAGCCGGGCGGCAGCGCTGGCCGTGGCCCAGCAGCCGCTGTTCGCTTCAGTCGGCAGCGTGCTGGATGTTGGCGGCGGTTCAGCGATCTTTTCGATAGAGCTGGCGCGTGCCCATGCAGGCCTTGCAGCGACGGTGATGGAGATACCGGCGATCTGCACCGAAGCCGATGCCTATATTGCTGCGGCCGGTGTTGCAGCGCAGGTGCGCACTCAGGCTGTGAACATGTTCACCGAAGCGTGGCCCACCGGCTATGACGCGCACTTCCTATCCAACATCTTCCATGACTGGTCCGATACCACTTGCCTGCTGTTGGCGCGCAAGTCGTTTGATGCGCTGCCAGCGGGCGGGCACATCCTGCTGCACGAGATGCTCATGGATGAGGATGGCTGCGGCCCACTCACTACGGCCTGCTTCTCGATGCTGATGCTGCAGGGCACGCGTGGACGTCAGTACAGCTTGACCGAGCTGCGCGGGTTCTT
>CANFSB010000132.1 GCA_947449495.1 Pseudomonadota bacterium | reverse complement strand
GCACGCGCGTGTTTGGCATGGGTGCCGATGTGCTGTGGGATTGTGATTTGCGCGCATCGGCCGCGCCGGTGCCGGCAGGCTTGCAACGCCTGCGTTAACGCGGCGCGGGTAGTGCCAGCAAATCCTTGTGACCGACGGTCACCTGCAGTTCACCACGAGCCACGCAAGCCAGCCTTCTGGCAGCCCAGTGACTTGCACGCTGTGCTTCGGCCGGAAACTGCTCGGCCGCAGCCTCAGCCCAGCCTTCAATCAAGGGTCGCAGCAAGGCGGCGTCGCGCGCATCAGCCGCGTTGAGTTGCCAGTCACTGTCGTGCGTGCCCACCCAGTAGTGCTGGTCGCGCAGTAACTCGGCAGCAACCTGCGTGGCGTCAGGGCCCAAGGCCGGACCGAAGCCTTTATTGCCCCGTTGATGCGCGTTGACGGCAGAGCGTAGCCACTCATCGTCGACATCGCTTTGCTGCAGAACCAACCGGCCGTCATAACTGAGCGCACACAGCAGCGGCACATTCGCTGCTGCAGCCAGCGCCGCCAACTGCTCAAGCCAGGTCTGCGACACCAGATCCAGCAGCGCTGAGGCAGACACCAGCGCCACCTTATCCCACGGCAGAGTGCTCAGCTGTGAGGCCAGATCACTGCGCTGTGTACGCACACTGGTGCCGGCGCTACAGCGAGCCTGGGCGCTGGCAAGCAGTGCAGCATCGTTATCGACCAGCAGCCATTGCCGGTGTGCAATCAGCAGTGGTGCAAGGTGCAGCCAGTTGGCGCCACTGCCGCTGCCCAGATCCATGTACAGCGTGCGATCGGGTGTGCCGTGACGTTGCAGCCAGTCAGCGGCTGCCTGTGCCAGTACGTCGGCACGTGCACTGCTATCGGCATGCTGACGCAGTGCCAGCCAGTGTTCAGAAAAGCTCATCGCGACACCATGCCGGGCAGTAAGGGCAGTAGGGCTGTGGCCATTTCACCGGCGGCAGCGGCCCATGAACGCAGCGACAGGCGGGCTTTGCGGGCGCCATCGCGCCAGCGAGTTAGCAGCTGCGGATCTGACAATGCGAGCTGCAAGGCAGCCTGCAATGCAGCGCCATCACCGGGTTGCACTAGTGCGCCGGCATCATTGCGTACCAAGCGCGAGGCAGCACCGGTAGCCGTACTGATAACCGGTAGGCCATGGGCAATGGCCTCAGACAACGCCATGCCATAGCCTTCGAAGTGACTGGCTTGTACAAACAGATCCGAGGTGGCCATCAAGCGTTGCAGTGCTGCATCCGGCAGTTCACCCACAAACTCAACGCGGGCGCGCAGTCCCGCGGTCTGGCACTGCAGTTGCACTCTGGTGGCTGTGGCGGCATCGCGTGTCAGGCTGCCCACGCAGCTCAAGTTCCAACTGTACTGACGCAGGTTTGCTAGCGCATCAAGCAGCAGTTCATGGCCTTTGCGCGGTGTGACTGTTCCCACGCACAGCAGTGCCAGCCCGTCATGCGGTGCGTGCGGGGCGGCCAGTGCTGGCAGGTCGGTGCCAGGCTCGACGACATGAATCTGTTCGTCGCGCACGCCATAGCCCGGCAGCAGTGTCGCGGTCTCTGGGCTGGTGACGATGACCTTACGCACGCTGTGCAATGCGGCGCGCTCTGATTCATACAAAAACGTGGCTTGCGCAGCATTGAGGCCGGTTTCCAGCTCCAGTGGGTGATGCATCAGCCCCACCAGTCGCAGCCGGTGCGATTGCGCAGCGACCTCTGCCGGCAGTGCGCCCAATGCCAAGCCGTCGATCAGCACCAGAGCCTGATCGGGCAACTGTTGCAGTTGCTGCAAGGCTTGGGCGCGTGCTGCTGCAGACGGAAACGGAAAACCTTCGGGAAGTTGCACTACGTGGACCTGCCAGCCCAACGCACGCAGCCCCTCAGCGATACGACGGTCGTACAGATAGCCGCCAGTCAGCGTCCGCGGATCGCCGGGGATCAGCAGATAAAGATGCGGTGCGCTGACAGGCGATGCGATCAAGTCAGATCTGCCTCGTAGGTCGCCCAAGCAATATGTGATTCGTTGAGTGTCACGCTCAGTGCTGTGAGTCCGCGCGCCTGCTCGCCCAATTCGCCCGCCGCAATAGCAGCGCCCATGCGCACAAACAGTTCGCGGGCCAGAAACTCGGTGGTGGTGTTCTTACCGGAAAACTCTGGCACGTCGTCCAAGTTGCGGTAGTTGAGCGCTGCCAACACACGCTGCAGGGCCTGCGAGGCCAGTCCGATATCAACAACCAGTCCGTCGGTGTCGAGTTCGCGACGGCGAAACTCCATGTCCACCACATAGGTGGCGCCATGCAGTCGCTGCGCAGGGCCGAAGACTTCGCCACGGAAGCTATGGGCAATCATCAGATGGTCGCGGACGCCGAGTGTGTACATGGCTGCTGTGCCTTTGGTCAGTCGTAGATAACGCGGTGCATGATGACACCGCTGTCGGCTTGCGCCAGTCGCGGCATGTCGGTTGGCAGGTTCTGGAAGTGCCCCTCGCTGTTGAGCAGGGCATCAAGTCGTGAATCGCGCAACAGCGACAGTGCCAACTGCAGTCTTCGCGCATGAGTCCAACGCGGACGCTGCACGGTGGCAACGCTGCCGACCTGCGAGGCGCGCAGCGTCAGTCGCTGTGAATGAAAGGCGCCGCCCAGCGGGACGGCGGGCGCGCGATCACCATACCAACTCAGTTCGGTGATGCAGGCTTCAAAGCCGGCCAACTGCAGACACAGCTGCAAGCCGGCTTCACTACCGCTGGCATGCAGCACGGCATCGGCATTGCCTTGGGCGTTATCGGGCAGTGCGAACGCCACTCCCAATGCTTGGGCAATAGACGCACGCTGCGGGTTGGTGTCGATGAGTTGCACGTTGCAACCGGGCAATTGGGTGGCCAGCCAGGCGGTGAGCAGACCGATGCTGCCGCCGCCGACCACGCGCACTTCATCACCGGCACGCAGGTCTGCATCCCACACGGCGTTGAGTGCGGTTTCGAGATTAGCCGCCAGCACGGCCCGGCTGGCCGGCACGTCTGCGGGTAACTGATGCACGGCACTGGCAGGCACGACATAGCGGGTTTGATGTGGATGCAGACAAAACACCTGCTGACCCAGCAATGCGGCGTCACCGCCCACTACGCGCCCGACGCTGGCATAGCCGTATTTGACCGGGAAGGGGAAGTCGCCGGCTTGGAACGGCGCGCGCATGCGCGGCCATTCGCTGGCCGGCACATGTCCGTTGAAGATCAGTGACTCGGTGCCACGACTCACGCCGCTGAACAGCGTCTGTACAATGACTTCGCCGGCGACAGGCGCAGGCAGCGGCTGGGGCCGCAATTGGCCGGCGCCCGGCGCCGTACTCCAGAATGCAACAGCGTGGTCCATGTTCTTCCGCAGCGTGTCTTGCAGCATCTTAACGGCAGTCGCGCTCAGTGGTGTGCTCACCTTGCTTGCCCGACAGTGGCTGGATCTGCCTTGGCTGGCGCTGCTGCCGTCAATAACGCTGACCTTGGCCGGGGCGCTGCTGCTGTGGGCGCGCTTTCCTGCTGGTGTCGATTTTGGCTGGCCCAACCGCGTTACCTTGCTGCGTGCGGTGTTGCTGCTGGTGCTGCTCATGGCGCTGTGGGTGCCGATTGATGTGCGTCTGGCCTGGGCTGCCGCCCTGACCGCCGCAGTGGCCGCAGCACTAGATGCCGCCGATGGCGCTATTGCGCGCCGCTACGGTCAGCACAGCGCCTTTGGCGCGCGGTTTGATATGGAGACTGACGGCGTTTTCGTGTTGCTGACGGCGCTGCTGGTTTGGCATGCCGAGCGTGCCGGTCTGTGGGTGGTGTTGTGTGGGCTGCTGCGCCCGGCGCTGTTGTTGGCAATGCGCTATTGGCCGCAGCTGTCCCGCTCCTTGCCCCCCAGTCCCCGCCGCAAGCGCGTGGCTGCACTGCAGATGGTGTTGCTGCCGCTGGCACTGTGTCCGCTGGTGCCTGCGCCGGTGGCAGTGCTGCTGTGCGCTGTGGCTGTCT
>CANFSB010000131.1 GCA_947449495.1 Pseudomonadota bacterium | reverse complement strand
GGCTGGCCGGTGGCGGAACGCAGATCCGTCGCCGTCGCGAGTGCCTGGCCTGCGGCGAGCGCTACACCACTTTCGAGACGGCCGAGCTGGTCATGCCGCTGGTGGTCAAAACCGACAGCAGCCGTGTGCCGTTTGATGAGCGTAAGCTGCGCGGCGGCATGGAAAAGGCGCTGCAAAAACGTCCCGTCAGCCGTGAAGCCCTGGAAGAGGCAGTGGGGCGTATTTGCCATAGTTTGCGCAGCTTGGGTGAGCGCGAAGTGCAGTCGCGCACCGTGGGCGAACTGGTGATGGAAGAGCTGCGCCACCTTGATGAGGTGGGCTATGTGCGCTTTGCATCGGTCTATCGCAGCTTTCAAGACGTGGATGCATTTCGAGACGAAATCGATCGTCTCAGCGACAACCGGTTGCCGTCGCGTGAGCAACTGCCCTTGCCGGGTCTCATCGATAAGCTTTCGCGCAAGCCATGACACAGCCAGACAGCACATTCAGCGACATCGATCGTGCGCACATGCAGCGCGCGTTGGTGTTGGCCGCACAGGGTCTATACACCACCGATCCTAATCCGCGTGTGGGCTGTGTGTTGGCGCATGGCGCCACTGTGGTGGGCGAGGGGTTTCATGCGCGCGCCGGTGAGGGGCATGCCGAAGTGCATGCGCTTAAGATGGCTGGCAGTCGTGCCCGCGGTGCCACCGCTTATGTGACGCTGGAGCCCTGCAATCATCACGGCCGTACGCCGCCCTGCAGCGAGGCGCTGATTGCGGCCGGTGTGGCGCATGTGGTGTATGCCCTGCGCGACCCTAATCCGCGCGTTGATGGTGCTGGCGAGCGGCGCCTGCGTGCAGCCGGCATCAGCGTGGCGGGTGGGCTCATGAGTGACGAGTCGCAGCAACTTAACTGCGGGTTCGTCAAGCGCATGTCCACCGGCATGCCGTTTGTGCGCGTCAAGCTGGCGATGAGCTTGGATGGCCGCACCGCACTGGCCAATGGCGAGAGCCGCTGGATTACCAGTGACGTGGCTCGCAAAGACGCGCAGCGCTATCGCGCGCGCAGCTCGGCCATTCTCACCGGCATTGGCACCATTCTCATCGATGATCCGGCGCTCAATGTGCGCTTGCCCGACAGCGACCGTCAGCCGTGGCGCGTGATTCTCGATAGCGACTTGCGTACGCCGCCGCAGGCACGGGTGGTCAATCGCGAAGGTTCTGTGCTGGTATTTGCCGCGCGTGACAATGCGCAGCGACGCAGCGCGCTGCAAGCGCAACACGCAGCTGTCGAGGTGTTACCGGCCATCGAGGGTCGCCCCTCGTTGCATGCAGCCTTGCAGCGTCTTGCTGCGATGGAAATGAACGAAGTCTGGGTTGAGGCCGGCCAAACGTTGGCCGGTGCGCTGGTGAGCGCCGGCTTAGTAGATGAACTGGTTGTGTATGTGGCACCCACGCTGCTTGGGCCGGATGCGCGCGGCTTGATGCAGTTGCCGCCGCTGCTGCAATTGGACCAGCGGCAACGCTGGCGGTACACCGACATCACTACCGTCGGTGATGATGTGCGTTTGACACTGAGGCCTCTCTGACATGTTCACCGGCATCATCCAGTCTGTAGGTCGCGTTGCTGCAGCCGAATCGCGTGGTGGCGATCTGCATCTGGTCATCGATGCGCGCGAGTTGGCTGCGCGCATTACCGCAGAGCGGTTTGCGGTGGGCGAGAGCATTGCGGTCAATGGCGTGTGCTTGACCGTGCTCGACCCTAACAACGGTCACTTCAGTGCCGACGTATCGCGTGAGACCTTGTCGCTGACCAGCACCGGTCAGTTGCGCGTGGGCGATCCGGTCAACCTCGAGCCTGCATTGCGGGCCGGCGATCCTTTGGGCGGTCACCTGATGTCAGGGCATGTCGATGGCATCGCGCAGGTGGTGTCGGTACAGCACGATGCACGCTCGTTGCGGGTTGAAGTGCAGCTGCCCGAGGCGCTGGCACGGTTTGTTGCCCCCAAAGGATCCATCGGCCTCGATGGCGTGAGCCTTACCGTCAATGCGGTGGAGGGCAGCCGGTTTGGTGTGAATCTCATTCCACACACGGTGGCGGCGACCACGTTTGGCAGCTTGCGCGTCGGATCGAGTCTGAATGTCGAAGTGGACCAGATGGCGCGCTACCTGGAGCGGCTGTTGGCCCTGCGCTGTTAGACTGGGGGGATGAATACGCCCTCCGACAGCAGCGCCACCACATCGCCCTTTGATTCTATCGAGGACATCCTCGCGGACCTTGCAGCGGGCAAGATGGTGGTCATCGTCGACGACGAGGATCGCGAGAACGAAGGCGATCTGCTCATGGCGGCGGCCAAGGCCCGCCCCGAAGACATCAATTTCATGGCCCGCTATGGCCGTGGCCTGATCTGCCTGACGCTGACGCGCGAGCGCTGCGCGCAGTTGCGACTGCCGCTGATGGTCAGTGAGACCGATCGCGAGCAGCGCACCAACTTCACCCTGTCGATCGAGGCCGCCGAAGGCATTACCACGGGTATCTCGGCCCATGACCGGGCGCGCACGGTGGCCGCTGCGGTGGCGCCCGGTGCGCTGCCCTCAGACATCCGCCAACCCGGCCATGTGTTTCCGCTGATGGCCCAGCCCGGTGGCGTGCTGACGCGCGCCGGTCACACCGAGGCCGGTTGTGATCTGGCGCGGTTGGCCGGCCTAGAGCCTGCGGCAGTCATCGTTGAGATCATGAACGACGACGGCACGATGGCGCGGCGTCCTGAACTCGAGGTGTTCGCGCGCCATCATGGTCTGCGCATGGGCACGATCCGCGATTTGATCCGCTACCGGCTGCGCAATGAACGCAGTGTCGAGCGCGTCAGCGAGCGCACCATCGACACCGAGTTCGGGGCGTTTCGATTGATGGCCTACGAAGATCATGTGCATCACGATTTGCATTTGGCGCTAGTGCGCGGCGAGGTATCTGGCGCTGAGCCGCCGCTGGTGCGCGTACATGTGGCCGATACGCTGCGCGACCTGGTGGGTGTGCAGGGTGGTCAACGCGCTTGGACGCTGCGCGCAGCACTCGAGCGCATCTCGCGTGCACCCAGCGGTGTGCTGGTGATCCTGCGCGAACAGGAAACCGCACGCGAATTGGCCGATGCTATTGCGTTGCTGCCGCGCCGTGCACCGGCAGTCAGCTCCAATGCCGCCCATTCAGTGCTGCGCACTTATGGTGTGGGCGCGCAGATCCTCAAAGATCTGGGTGTCAGCCGCATGCGCGTGTTGTCGGCACCGCGGCAATTGCACGGTATCTCGGGTTTTGACCTGGAGATTGTCGGCTACGTGGGTGCAGACAGCACTTGACCGCACGCTAGCGCGGGCTGGCTGCTGCATTTGGCTATACTGCGCCGCATGTCCACTTCATCCCCCTCTGGCGGTTTGCACCGTCTCACGCGTCCTCAGGACGCCGGTGCCGCTACGCTGGCACGCGAGCTGTCGGTGGCGATCATTGCCGCGCGTTTTAACGATGCCATCGTCAATCCCATGATCGACGGTGCTCTGGCTGCCTGGCGTCGCCACGGCGGCGATCCGCAGCGCGCCACGTTGATGCGCGTGCCTGGTGCCTTCGAGTTACCGCTGGCTGCCAAACGGTTTGCTGGCAGCCGTCGGTTTGATTGCGTGGTCGCGCTGGGCTGCATTATCCGCGGTGATACGCCGCACTTTGATTTTGTAGCGGCAGAGGCGGCTCGGGGTCTGTCACAAGCCAGTCTGGATACGGGCGTGCCAGTGGCCTTTGGTGTGCTCACAGTCAATACGCTGGAGCAGGCGCAAGAACGTGCCGCGCTGGATCGTATGGACAAGGGTGGCGAAGCCATGCTCACCGCCATCGAGATGGCCTTACTGTTGCGGCAGGCTTGATGAACGCTCCCGCCAAGACCACCCGTGTACGCATGCAGCGCTCGTCTGCGCAGCGCGGTGTAGCACGCAAGCTCGCACTGCAATCGCTGTACAGCTGGCAGCTCAACCCGCGGCCGTGGCAGGACGTGCTGGCCGAGTTTTT
>CANFSB010000130.1 GCA_947449495.1 Pseudomonadota bacterium | reverse complement strand
TGACGCAGAACATCGCCAAGACACAGAGCGCCGGGAAGAAACTGTCGCAAGTGCACGCGCGGATCGTCTGGTGAGGGTAGCAGCGCAACTTTGAGTGGCACCCCGCATTGCGTGCTCACGATACCGGCGATCGTCCAGTGCGCGCCTTTAGATTGTGGATAGTGGGCGAATGACGTGTAGCGTTGTTGCATGCGCGTCAGCGGTTCAAGAAGATCGCGGCCGAAACGACTGCTGTCCTGATAGGTGCCCTCGAGCGACTCCACGTAAATGATGACCAGATTGCGCGGCCTTCCGTTGGACGTCAGTTGCACGGAGTCGGGTTTGATGTAGTGCGCCGAGAACACGTCAGGACCGATCAGCGATTCCAGATAGTCATCGAAGCTGAAGTGCGCAAGGAACAGCACTATGCCGGTCAGCATGATCAGCCAGTGGCCATTGCGTCGCAGAATCTGCGAGGCTTTGCCGCCAGACAGCCATCGGTCCGCCATCCACAGCAGCAGCGTCACCAGCAGCGCAGCACCGATTGGTAGCAGCACACCGGTCAGAAAAAAAGATTCAATGCTGTCGGTGTCGGTCTTTAGTAGGCCTTGGCGGCCGAAGCGCAGGTGGTAGATGAACTGTTCGAACGAAACTTCACCGAACATCTGCTGCGACCACAGACTGGTGCCGACCGGCAGCAGACCCAACAGGCAGACAGCCAGTCTCCTGAAGTGCCCCGAGGCGGGGACTGTGCTGCTCTGTGGATCGGCCTGTTGCATTGATCGCCAGTAATGGTCTGCTCGGCGCGCAGGGTAGCGCAAAATTACCGCTTTGGTCGCTTGCCGCGGCTTGCCGGGTAACCGCCGGCCCTACACAATCGACTGACATTGCAGGAGAGTCTCATGCTGACCTTAGAAACCCGGCCAGAGCCTTTGCAGATCGACCTGTCGCGAGCGGCTGTGGTGGTCGTGGATATGCAAAATGCGTTTGCCAGCCCTGCGGGCTTGCTGGATCTGGCGGGTGTCGACATCAGTGGTGCTGCTGCAGTGACTCGCACCATTGGGCAGTTGCTGCCGGCTGCGCGTGCCTGCGGCGTGCCGGTCGTGTACCTCCAAACCGGTTATAAACCTGACCTGAGCAACGGCGGCGATGAACGCTCTCCCAATCCGCGCAAAGAAACAGCGTTGTGTTTGATGCGCGCACGGCCCGAGTTGCGGGGCCAGTTGCTGGTGGAAGGGACTTGGGACTTTCAGATTGTGGATGAGTTGGCGCCGCAAGCCGGCGACGTGGTGGTACTTAAAACGCGGTACAGCGGTTTTGCCGGCACGACGCTGGATGCGACCTTGCGCGTGCGCGGTATTCAGTACCTGTTCTTTGTGGGCATTGCGACCAACGTCTGCGTCGAGAGCACGTTACGCGACGCCTATTTTCAGGAGTATTGGCCGTTGCTCGTCACGGATGGCGCCATGCAAGCCGGCCCGCCCGAGGCCCATGCGGCAACCATTTTTAATGTGGAATCGTTCTTCGGTTGGACGTTGACTGCAGAGGCTCTGCTGCGCGCTTTCAGCCGCCCAGCACCTCAAGAGCAAGCTGTCGGCCACTGAGCCAAGCGCCCTCCACACGGCCGCCGTTGAGCCAATCGCCACAGACGCCTAGTTGCTCGTCGGCCGACCACACACAGCCTAGGTTGGCGGGCTGTTCGCAGTCGGCATAACGCCAGCGATGTGCACTGGTCTGGTCGGGCGCTGCGCCGGTCCACCCACTGAACTCGGGCAGCAGCAGTGCCAGTGCCTCATCTGCTGTGGCCTCGATATGCGCTTCACTCCAAGCCGGCGTGGCTTGAGCAATCCAGGTCTCTTGACCACTGCGCCCGGGTTTGTGGCTGTCGCGTGCCATCCAACCCAGTGCTCCCTTGTTGATAAAGGCAGCATCGAAGTCCACCGCGACTGGCGCTGAAAAGCGCAGCATCAATGCCCAACAGCCGCGCATCTTTACGCTGTCGGCCAAGGCCGCCAGCGGGGACTGTGTGGTGCCAAGTAATGTGGCCGCTTGGGCCGCCGGTTGCGCCAGCAGCACGGTGTCAAAGCCTGTTGGCAAGAGCCCGTGTTCTGCGCTCTGCAACTGCCAGAGTCCATTGAGCCGCTGCAAGCAGTTGATGGTGGATTGGGTATGTACGGTCAGCCCCATGCTCAGCAGCTTTGCCGGTGCGCCCATGCGCGGCGCGCCAACATAGCGTTGAACTGCAGGGTTCAAAGTGTGTTGGCCGTCGCCCCCCAGTGAGATCAATCGCGGCTGCCACAGCGCTGCAGCGCCGGCATCAGTCCAGCGTTGCAACTCGGCGGCAAATAGCGGGTGGCGGGCAGTGAAGTACTGCGCCCCGTGATCTGCCTGCCAGCCCTCACCGCGTCGTGTGCACAGGCGCCCGCCGGTGCTGCGGCTCTTGTCGAACACCTGTACCCGGTGCCCTGCGTCCTGCAACACGCGCCCGGCAGCCAAGCCTGCGATGCCCGCACCGACAATGGCGATAGCGCGCGCTGTGGTGCTCATTTCCAGCCCTGCCGCCAGTGCTGGGTGTTAGTCAGTTCGCGCCAAGGCAGTGTTTGACTGCGCCGCGACAACACCGCTTCCAGTTCGATGTCTTGTACAGGGGCGCCGGGCTGCGCCGGCTCTATCAGCCGCACCACCATGAAATGCTTTTCGCGCTGTTGGGGCACGACGGCTGTCCACTTGCTCAGCAGCAGCTTGCGAGGATTGATGCGGGGGGCGGGGGTGTTGATGGTCGACGTCATGCGCCCACTGTGGCACTCGTTGCGCCCGGCGGGCAAGCCTGTGCTGCTACAGTTGGCGCCAGTGACTGGTGCCGGGGGAAACACATGCAATATGCCGCTGTAACCGGGTGGGGCAAGTGCCTGCCGCCCGCAGTACTGACCAATGCCGAACTTGCCACTGTGCTGCCCACTGATGATGAGTGGATCGTGTCCCGCACAGGCATCAAAGAGCGTCGCATCTCACATGTGCGCCTGGAAGAGTTGGCCTATGTCGCCGCTAGTCGCGCCCTGGCCGCCGCCGGCCTACAAGCTGCGGACCTGGATCTGATCGTGTTTGGCACTTGCAGCTTTGATGATCAGGTGCCCAATCAGTCTTCGGGCTTGCAGCTGCGTTTGGGTGCGATGAGTGCTGCAGCCATGGACGTGAACACGGCGTGCACCAGTTTCTTGTATGCGCTGAGCACTGCTACAGCAATGATCCGCAGCGGTGTGGTGCGGCGTGCACTGGTGGTCGGTGGCGAGGTCATCACTCCGTTGATGGACTGGACCAATCGCAATGTCGCAGTGTTGTTCGGCGATGGCTGTGCCGCCGTGGTGCTGGAAGCCAGTGACACCGAGGAGGGCGTGCTGGCTGAGAAGCTCGGTTGTGATGCCGCTGCACGAGGGACGCTGGTGATTCAGGGCATGGGTAGTCGCTATGCGGATTTTGAGCGTCGCCTGGGCGTGACCGATTGGGTGTTTGAAGGTCAGGAGATTTTCAAGCGCGCAGTGCTTGGGATGTCGGAGGCCAGCGCAGCAGTGCTGGCTGCCAAGGGGTTGACGGCAGCAGATTTGGATTTGGTAGTGCCGCATCAGGCCAACCTGCGCATTATCGAAGCCGTAGCGCGTCGCGCCGGCTTGCCCGCGGATCGCGTGTTCACCAACGTGCATCGCTACGGCAACATGTCGGCAGCCACAGTGCCGGTGGCGCTGGTCGAGGCCTTGGAGGAGGGTCGGGTGCCCCCCAACGGTCTGTTGCTGTTGCCGGCATTCGGAGCGGGCCTGACCTGGTGCGCGCACCTGCTGCGCTGGGGACCGCGAGTCCTTCCCTTGGCGCAGTCTGAGGTGCAACTGCCGCCCTGCGAGCACACGGCCCTTGAGCTGGTCAAAAGCCTCATATCGCGACGCGCTGCTGCCGTTGGTGCTGCAGTTTGACTACAATCATCCTGCTGCTGTCAGTGGGGGTCTCTTGTCTTATCGTTTGACGCGTCGTGGGCTGCTGGCCGGTTCGCTGGCGCTTGCCGTACAGGCAAGTGTGCCCCTGCCTGTCAACGCCGG
>CANFSB010000129.1 GCA_947449495.1 Pseudomonadota bacterium | reverse complement strand
TTGCGCTTTGATGCCTCGGCTGCTGCGGGGGTGCCGTCATTACAAGGGCATTCGCTGGCGCAGTGGGAGCGCACGCTGCGCGCACCGGGCGGTGGCGGTGGTGGCGCGGCTGCACCCGAGGGTGGTTCGTTGCTGGTGCGCACCAGCAACCTGTCGCCGGGTTGGTTGCGCCGCAATGGCGTGCCCTATGGCGACAAAGCCACAGTCACAGAATATTTTGATCGATTTAAGACGCCAGCTGGCGCCGAGTGGTTTGTGGTGACGACGGTGGTAGAGGATCCGGTCTATCTCAACGGCCGCTTCATCACTAGTTCAAATTTCCGTCGTGAGCCAGACAACAGCAAGTGGTTTCCGAAGGCCTGCAAATAGTTAAGGCAATGGTGCGGCGGCAAGGTCAAGGGATCAGCCTGCGTCGTACCTGAATGATAAGAAGAGTGTTTCAGAACAACAAAACTGAGGGGACATGATATGGATAGGACGTTTAGTCGTTCGAAGGTCAGCTTGGCCGTGGCCATGGCCATTGCCGCATGTGCTGCAATGCCTGAGCCGGTCGTGGCGCAGCAAGCGCCTGCGGCCAGCGAGTCGCTTATTTCTGAAGTGATCGTGACTGCACGCCGCCGCGAAGAAACGCTGCAGCAAGTGCCTATCGCCATTACGGCCATCGGTGGTCCAGAGCTGGAAAGCCGCGGCATCGAATCGCTCGGCGAGCTCAATTCAGTCATCCCCAACCTGTCTGTGCTCGGTGGCGGCGCCACGGGCGAGGCACAGGGCACCTTCCGCGTACGCGGTCTGCCCGGTGTGGCGGTGTATGTCGATGGTGTGTGGCAGGCGTCCACTGACGGCCTGTTGACCCAGGGTGTGCTGGATATCGAGCGCATCGAAGTGCTGCGCGGTCCGCAGGGCACGCTGTTCGGCAAGAACGCCATGGGCGGCGCCATTCAGTACGTTACCAAGGCTCCTACCGGCGAGTTCGGTGGCAAGGTCAGCGGCACACTTGGCACCTTTGATCGCCATGACATGCGTGCCACGGTAGATCTGCCTTTGTTCGATACGCTCTCGCTGAAGCTCACGGGCTCTACCCAGAAGCGCAAGGGCTTTTTGAAGAGCACCAAGATTGATGCCGCCTATGGCGACGTCAACGATCAGCTGTATCGCGGTGATTTATTGTGGAAGCCTTTCGATGGCTTTAGCGCCCGCTACAACTATGAAATCACCGACGTGAATCGGTTTGGTCCGGCACGTACGGTCAACGAGATCGGTCCTCGTCAGTTCTTTGCCGCCACCGGCTATCAGACCAATCCGCTGGCGCAGGCCTATGCCAACATCGGCATCGACTACAGCTGCGCGACGTCTTGCACAGGCAAGGGCGCCTTGGCGAGCAACGAGACGGCCATGGATTGGGTCAACGAAGGTCTTAAGATTGATCTGCGCCGCCAGACCTTGGATCTGAAATATGAAGTGAACGACTGGCTCAAGACCCGTTCGATCACTGGCTTCCGCACCAGCGAACGTGTGGTGCAGACCGACTTTGATGCGGTCGCAGAAGTCCACATGCTCGAGCGCAGCTTCCGCGCCAAGAACCGCCAGATCTCTGAAGAGTTCCAGATCCTGGGGTCTCACCAGAAGTTTGACTGGGTGGTCGGTGGGTTCTGGTGGCAGGAGCAAAACTGGGGCCGCACCTGGACCGGCAGCCTGCCGGAGATGACCTGCGACATGTGGGGCACACGTGCGACGGCGCCGGGCCGTGGCCTGGTTACTCAGGTGCAGAAAGACAACTGCTTGGCGCTGCGCACGCGTGCTATCGCCGGCGGTCAGGGCGTGACGCAGAGTCTGTTTGGCACCTGGGCGAACTCCAACTCCGACACCCTGACCAAGACGGTGGTGGAAGGCGTGGCCGAGTTTGCCGACCTCACTTGGCGTGCCACCGACAAGCTGACGGTTGCTGCTGGCTTTCGCAACAGCAACGAGCGCAACTCCAGCTATGGTTTGATCCCGACTTACTCGGCGCCGGTTATGCCGCAGATGTCGGCCTACGGTAGCATGTTTGCCCAGTCCGGCGAGAACCGTGCGGCGACCAAGCTGAATTTCGATTCGAAGACCAAGCGCCTCACGGTGCAGTACCAGTGGGATCCGTCGATCATGACTTATGCCGGTTATTCCGAGGGATTCTCGGCCGGTGGTCAGTCGTCGATTGCCGCCAACTACGCGGTTCACCCGGACATCACTGTCGGTGCCATTCCTTATGGCCCGGAGCGTTCGAAGAACCTGGAAGTGGGTCTGCGTGCTGACTGGTTCGACCATTCAGTGCGCACCAACATCACTGCCTTTAAGACCGATTGGAACGGTGTGCAGGTCAGCCAGTACATCGCTACCTACTATCCGCAGATCAACGGCTCTGTAGCGGGTTCTGCAACGCAGACCGATCGTAACCAGGACGGCAAGCCCGACCTGTTTGTGTACCCATCACTGTTCACCACGGTGGTGAGCAAGGCTGCGGTACAGGGTCTGGAGTTCGAGGGCTTGTGGGTGCCGACCCGTGAGTTCCGCGCTAACTTCAACTTCGGTTACCTCAAGACGGAGTACACCGAGCTGGGTCTGGCCGGTACCGGTGCATTGCCGGCCGTATCGAAGGGCGCTGCCTTCCCGGGCGCACCCAAGCTGACCTTGAACCTGGGTGCACAGTACGCCTTTGCACTGGGCAACGGTGCCAAGCTGACGCCGCGTATCGACTTCACCCGTACCGACAAGTACGTGCTGTTCTCGAACGAGATTCAGCAGCGTGTGCAGGAAGCCTACAACATGCTCGATGCGCGCATGGTGTACGACTCGGGTAAGAACTGGACTGCCTCACTCAGTGGCAGCAACCTGACTAACTCGTTCTATGCCAACTCAGGCTTCTTCAGCTACGCCGAGCAGATCAATTTCAATACGATCGGCCGGCCGCGCGAATATGCACTGACGGTGGATTTCCACTTCTAACAGGGCCCCCTCCCTGGAGCGGCTCCGCGGCGTGTTCCCTTGCACGCCGCGGAGTTGGCTCTGACTACGGTGTTATTTGAAGTCAGCGCCTGCCCCACCCGGGCAGGCTTTCAAGTTCCCTGTCCCAGGGAGCGCCAGTGGCAAAGTACTGGCTCAGCAATTCCACAAACAACCGTACTTTTAGTGCACGGCGTTGTGTTGCCGGGTAGATGGCCAGCAACTCCAGGCTGGGACATTCGAAGTCCGGCAGCACTCTTACCAAGCGGCCGGCCAGCAAATCTTCTGAGCACACCATGGTCGGCAGACAGACCACGCCAGCTCCGGTGAGCGCGAAGTCGCGCAGCATGTGGACCGAGTTGGTACGCAATCGAGCCGGTAATTGGATGTGGCTCTCTACGCCCGCACGCGTGAACGTCCATCGGTCACCTGCCGGATAAGCCGAATACAGCCCCAGTTGGCGTTCGGGCAGATCCGCTGGTGATAGCGGCATGCCGTGTCGCGACAGATAGTCTGTTGAGGCGCAAAACACGCGCTGAATGCGCGCCAACGGCCGCTCGATCATGGTCATCTGCTGACGCTTGAACAGCTGCAGCATGATGTCGTAACCCTCGCCTACGGCGCTGACGGCTTCGTCACTGACGGTGACATCAAAATCAATCTTTGGATTTTTGGCGGCAAAGTCTTTGAGGATGTTGCCCAAGTGGGTGACCGCGAAGCCGGGTAGGACCTGCAGGCGGATTACCCCTGCGGGCGTGCCGCGCAGCACGCTCATGCGCTCTGTGATGGACTCCATGTGCGCCACCATGTCGGTGCATTCGCCGATGAAGTTGGTGCCCGCTTCCGACAGCGTCACGGCCCGCGTGGTGCGATGAAACAACGGCGATTGCACCAGTTTCTCTAGATGCTTGATGCGGCTGGTGACCACCGAAGGCGTGACGCGCAACTGGCGTGCTGCAGCGACAAAGCTGCCCGCCTGAGCGACGCGCACGAAAGCCTGGATGCACAGGAATCTGTCCATGCGAAAACCTCTGCTGCGCGCCTCTGGCGCGACGTATGGAGTATTCGTGTATTGCAAATAATCAAACACTATTTGCTGGCTACAATCAAACGCAAGGTCCTCAGAGGCCCATAAAAAGCT
>CANFSB010000128.1 GCA_947449495.1 Pseudomonadota bacterium | reverse complement strand
GAGCACCAGCGGCGCCAAATGGGGTCGTGGGCCGAACTACAGCGACATCCATGGTGGCAACAAGCGCTCCGTAGATTCGCCGGCTTGGCGCCACATCAAGATGCTCTCTACCCTCGTTGATGCCACAGGAAACAAGGTGCTGATTGATGGTTTCTACGATGATGTCGCACCGCTGTCTGCGGATGAGAAGCGCAAGCTGCTCGATGCGTCCAAGCGCGTGAAGTTGGACGTGGCGGCTAAGAACCTGGGTGTTGAGCGCTTCATTGCGGATGATCCGCTGGCCTATGTGACGATGGCTCGCTACGGGACGTCTATGAACCTTGACGGTATCTGGGGCGGCAACATGTTTGCCGGTGGGTCTGGCGCAATCCTCCCCAACAAGATCACTTCAAAGCACAACTTCCGTTACGTGCCCAACATGACAGGGCCGGATATCGTGGCCAAGTTGCGCAAGCACTTGGATAAGCACGGCTTCAAGGATGTTGAGATCAACGTGGTGGGTGACGTGCCCTGGGCGAAAGTCAGCTACGACAATGACATCGCCCGCGCAGCGATGACCATGTTTGATTCCTTCGGGCTGACCTATGACCAGCCTGTAGAGAACCAGACATCAATTCTGGGCGGGTACTGGCCGGCCTACCTCTTCTCTGGCGACCCGATCAACATTCCGATAGTCAGTGGTTCTGCGGGCACGGGAGGCAATTCCCACGCGGCCAACGAATGGTGGGTGATCGAGGGCGCAGGTAACACCTATGGCATGGCCGGCGCCGAGAAATCGATCGCCACAGTACTGTTCAACTATGCGGGGCTGAACAAAGCACCTGCCGCCAAGCCCTGAACCGGAGAACGGCATGACCAGTCCTTTGATCTCACTGCAAGACCTTAAGAAGCGCTATCAGCTCGGAGACAACACGGTTCACGCATTACGTGGCGCGACGCTGGACATCATGCCGGGTGAGTTTGTTGCCATCACTGGGCCTTCGGGCTCGGGAAAGTCAACGCTTATGCACATTCTTGGATGTCTGGACCGCCCGACCGAAGGGCGGTATCTGCTGGGAGGCCAAGACGTCTCGAATCTGTCACGCGACCAACTGGCGGATATCCGCAATCGCCAGATTGGTTTCGTGTTTCAGGGATTTAATCTGTTGCCGCGTACTACAGCGCTTGAAAATGTTGAGGTTCCACTGCTGTATTCGCGGCCGCTGATGCCTGCGCCGGAGCGCCGTGCCAAGGCGCTTGCGGCGCTTACATCAATGGGCCTTGCCGACCGGGCTGATCACCATCCCAGTCAGCTGTCCGGTGGGCAGCAGCAGCGCGTGGCCATTGCGCGGGCGCTGGTTAATGAGCCTTCGCTGATCCTTGCTGATGAACCCACCGGAAACCTCGATACACGCACCAGCATCGAAGTGATGCGAACGCTGCAAGAGCTGCGTGAAAAGCGCTCTATTACGATCGTGTTGATTACGCATGAGCCGGATATTGCAGCTTACGGAACTCGCGTTATTTCGGTGCGAGATGGTTTGATACGCAGCGATACGCCAAATCAGCCGCGCTCGGCGACCGACGAGCAGATTGCGCTCGAACCGATAGCCGACGTGGCCTGACGAAGAGCGCACACGCCATGCCTGCCGCCCACGACGTTCGCCTTGCTGCCAGCGCACTGCTGCGTAACCGCGTGCAAACATCGTTGGCGTTATTAGGAGTGATGGTCGGCGTCGGTGCATTGGTTACCAGTATTGCGCTGGGGCGTGGTGCGCAGGCCTCGATTCATGATCAGTTGCTGGCTGCGGGCGCCAACACCATTGTTGTTACTGCGGGCAACTATCAAGTCGAGCGCCCTCCAAATAATGAGGAAACAGTTGGACATGGCACAGCCGCAGCGGCCGTCCTGCGGCCGAGCGGGCCGGATGTTGTGGTGTCATTAGATCGGCTCGATGCGGGATTTGCCGGCGGTCGATTCATCCGCTCACATTACGAAGATGATCCAATGGCGGTTCATGATCATCCGACAGCCAAGGAGCGCCTCGGCGACACTATGGCCGGCCTCGGCGCTGCGGCAACGCTAACGCTCGAAGACGCTACTGCGATTCGAGATGAGTTGCCAGGGGTTCAGTTTGTGTCTTCCGGCGTTCATGAGAATGCACGAATTGCCGTTGATATCGTCGGCGGCCGAAGTTGGCTGACACGATTACATGGGACAGAGGCAGATCTGCCCTCGATACGCCGTGGTTGGACTTTCCCGCACGGCCGATTTCTTAAGGCCGCTGAAGTGCAAGGCAGCGAGCAGGTCATGGTGCTCGGTCGCGTGGTGGCTGATCGTTTGTTTGGTGAGGGCGTCGATCCTGTCGGACGCGTCGTTAAGCTTTGGAATCAGCCCTTCAAAATTGTAGGGGTAGTTGGCAGCCGCACTTGGACCAGTCAACCAGTGGCTGGAGACGATCAGTTTGATGCGGTCTATGTGCCGGTAACGGCTGTCCACAAACTGCTCAATTTGAGCAAGCTCAATACGATTACCGTCACCACCAAATCGGCCGGTGAAACTACACAGATTGCCAAGCAAATAGCTGTTTTGCTGCGTAAGCGCCACGGTATCAGCGAGAGCATGTCGGATGATTTTACGGTCAAGAGTCAGGCCCAGCAGGCACTTGGCAAGGGACTTCCGCCGGATCTTGCGCGCATCGTCTCGGCCAATATGGGCAGCGTGGATCAGCTGACGGTTGAGCAACTTTCGGCATCACTGCAGAAGACCAACGGCACGCTGCTAGCGTTACTTGCTGGCGTGGCCGCTGTTTCGCTGCTCGTGGGCGGGATCGGCGTAATGAATCTGCTCCTGTTGTCCGTGATGCAGCGCACCCGTGAGATCGGCCTGCGCATGGCACTGGGGGCAAGAGCTGCGGACATCTCTCGTCAATTTGTTCTAGAGGGTGTGGTGCTGGCCGCAGTCGGTGGTGTGTTTGGCGCACTACTAGGTGCGCTAGCAGCGGACCTGCTCAACCGTTGGTTAGGCTGGGCGGCGCTGGTTGCGCCGCTGTCTGTCGTGCTGGCCTTGATCGTCGCGCTGTTGCTTGGCGTGGCGTCTGCACTGTATCCGGCACGCCGTGCCGCGCAGCTTGATCCCATCCGTGCCCTGACCCATGAATAACAGGAGTCGGTATCTATGAAAGCCATGTCCTTGGTCCGATCCGTTGCGCTGGCAGGACTGTTGTTCGCAGTGCCGCTGGCGCTTCGAGCTCACAACGGCGTGGTTCACGGTGACCATGACGCACATCATGGCGGGTTCGTCATGATGTACCGGGATTTACATTGCGAGGTGGTCGCCAGTACCACTGGTGGCGTACAGCTCTATTTGACTGATGCCGCACGGGTCGACCTGCCTGCAGCAGTCGTGTCTGACGTTACAGTGGAGATCGAACGAAAGGGCGCGCCTTTGGAAAGCGTTCCCATGAAAATAAGCGCTAGTGGTGACTTCTGGGAAGGCAAGAGCAAGCCGGTTGTCGCCCAGGGAACGATGATCCATGCGGCTTTTGTGTTCCAGCGTGAGCCGGTTGTGGTGAACTTGCCGGCCTCAAGCGTCATGGTTAAGAGTAAAAAACCTGCCGCTCCGGCGCCAGTCGCCTCGCCGCTGTCACCGAAGAGTTCGATGGGGAATTCGGAGCATCATGGGCATTAATTTGCGCATGGCTCTCAAGGCGCTTGCCCGAAACAGGCTGCAGGCGCTGCTCACGCTATCCGGCATGAGCTTTGGTGTTGCGATGGTGGTCATCGTGTCTGGCTTGGGTCGTGGTGCTCAGTTGCGTATCGAATCGCAAATTGAAGCTGCGGGGCCAACGCTCATCACGCTGCGCTCTGGCAACCTTCGTCCTGCTGCAATTGTCACCACTGGTGAACAAGACACCAGCGGCGGCGAGGTATCTGAAGGCGCCTTGCCCGCAGTAGGCCCTGACGGCACGCAGGACGTTGTCGGTAACGAGGCTGTCGACGATGCCCGCCGACGCGCTACCGCTGTAAAGCAAACTCAATATAGGTCACCACCGACGCCTCTTGGCAATGCAGAGCTCCAAATATTGAAGGAGCAGCTCGCCGGCGTGAAGTCCGTTGCAGGCAGCGTTGAGGGCAATGTTTCTGTGGATCCGGCACCTGGGCTGTCGT
>CANFSB010000127.1 GCA_947449495.1 Pseudomonadota bacterium | reverse complement strand
GGCCTGGAGGCTGTCGGTGGTGAGCGCCAAGCCTGCGTGGCGGCGCTGCTCAAACTCGAAGACGAACGTTTGGGCCTGTGCCGCATGCTCGGCCACAGTCCAGACTTGAATGGATTAGAAACGCTGCTTCGATGGTGTGACCCGCAAGCGATCCTGCGTCAGGCATTACAAGACTGCACCGACCTGGCCGGTCGCTGCCGCGATCAAAACACGCGCAACGGCATGTTGGTCAACGTGCGATTGCAGCGTGTGTCGGGCGTACTGGGTTTGCTCACCAGCAACGACGCCACGCCCGCCTCATCAGTCTATGGCCGTAAGGGCAATGCTTTCGCTGCGCCTACTACCGCCGGGCGCATGCTCAGCTTCAGCGCTTAAACCCTGCGCCCTGCCCGCTCGGGCTGCCGGCGCCTTTCCTTGAACCAAAAAAAACCCGACCCTCATTTCTGAGGGCCGGGCTGTTCTCAGCTATCTATCTGACGTGAATCAGAACGAATAGCGGGCCGACAGGCGAACCGAACGCGGTGCCTGGAAGCTGGTGGGCTGCAGGTAGTTCTGGCTCAGCTGGTTGCCGCTGGCCGCGTTCGTAGTACCGCGGCTGTAGTCGCGAGTCTCATTGAGCTCGGTCGGACGGGCGCTGTTGAACACGTTGAACACGTCCGCTTGGAAGGTCAGCTTGCCTACCGAGGTCAGATCCTCGCTCACATAGGCCAACTGCATGTCCAGCGTGGCGGTCCACGGCGTACGACCGAAGGTGCCGCGCTGATGCAACTCAGACACGCCCTTGTCGTTCAAGCAGTAGTAGGTCGAGGCAGTGGTGTATGCAGACGAACCGGCAAAGTCATACACGGTCGGCGGCACAAAACCAATGCAGCTGAGCGGACGACCCGACGACACGATGCCGTTGAAGCCGAGGCGCAGTTTGTCGGTCAGGGCGTAGTTGCCGAAGGCCTTGAACACGTGGGTGCGGTCATTGGGCAGCAAGCCCTTGGAGCCGTCATCGAACGAACCGTAGTCGAAGTCCTGCGTCACGCCGGCATCGGCCTGGTCGATGGTCGAGTTCACATAGCCTTCGCCAGTGCCCTGACTACGCGACCACACATACGAACCGCGGAAGCTCCACTTGCCATCCCAAGGCTTCTCGGCAGTGAATTCCAGTGCCTGATAAGTACGGGTGTACTCGTCCAAGCCCATGGCCTTCGCCGGGATGGTGTAGAACGCATACTTACCGTCACCCTTGACGTCCAAGCCAATGGTCATGTCCTTACCCGGGTTCACCAGGGCGCAACCAAACTGGTACGAGTCCAGCGTGGCGGCAAAGGACTGGCCGACGGCCCAACGATCCAGCGCGGTGTGATCGCAGTAGTCGTCCATGCCGTTGTTCAGCTTGCGGTACACAGCCTTAAGGCCCACGGTCCAGTTGCTCTCCAGCGTGCGCTGGAAGCCCAACATGACCTCGTCCTGGTTCATCGGCTGCAGGTTCTGGTCCGCAATCGTGGTGACATCGGCCAACACGCCCGGCGACAGCACAGTGGTACCACCCACCTTGGTCAGACCAGACGGGGTCAGCGTGGTCGCATCACGGCTGGTGTAGGTGTAGTAGCTGTACAGGTAACGTTCCGCACGCGTGGCGCGGATGTTGGTGTTGGAGGCCACCGGGATGTAGTAGCGACCCAAGTTACCAAAAACCTTGGTCGGCTGGCTGGAATCCATATCCCAGGAGAAGCCCAAGCGCGGCGCCACCAGGTTGTCCTTCTTGACGAAGCTCTTGCCTTCGCCGTTCTTGTTGTCGAACGACTCAGCACGCAGGCCGGCGTACACCAGCACGCGCGGGGTGATCTTCCAGCTGTCCTCGAGGTAGTAGGCGTTGTTGATGACCTGATAGCGACCGCTGGTCGAGTCATAGAACAACTCACGCACGTACTGCGAGCCAGGCGTGAAGCCTGCAACGCCATTGATCTTGCCGCTGGCCGGCGTCGTGTAATAACGGTAGTACACGCCACCTGAGTACGAAGAACCGGCACCGATCGAATCAAACTTCTGGTAGTCGACGCCACCACGGATGGTGTGGCTGCCCAGCTTATATTCGAGGTCGAAACGGCCGGCGGTGCGCTTGTCCTGATCGTCCGGGAAGAACGGATCGGTGACGCGGCTGTTGGAGAAGTTCCAGCAACCGGCATTGGTGCCGTTGTCGATGACGACCGGGCAGGTGGAACCCTGCGCGCGCGCCCCCTTATAGGCAGTACCGGCAACGTCGATCACCTGGCCACCCTGGGCCGAGATGGTGAAGCTGTCGGTCACATAGCCGGTGTACTTGCCCATGAGCACCGAACCACCGCTGTACACCCAGCTGGTCTTGCCCAGGTTCAGGTGAGTGGTGGGATAGTAGGTGCCGGTCGGATTGGTGAAGTCGGTGATGTCGGTACGGTTCTTGTTATAGATACCGGTGAACTCAACGAGGTTCTTGTCGTTGATGTTCCAGTCGATCTTGGCCAAGCCGTTGGGCGAGGTGTTGGCCAGATGAATGCTGGTGGTTTCACCGTAGCTGTCACTGCTGACCTGCGGGCGATTGACCAAGGCAAAGAAGAACAGCTTGTCCTTGATGATCGGGCCGCCCAGGAAGGCGTTGACCGACATGCTGTCTGAGCTGCTGGCGTTGCTGAAAATGTAGTACTTGCCAGCGCGAGTCGGCTCCTTGTCGAGCACATCGTGACGATCGCCCTTGAGGCCTTCCGGAGTCCAATAGGTGGACACGCCGCCATGCCAATCGTTGGTACCACGCTTGGTGACCAAGCTGATGACACCGCCCAGCGAACGACCGTACTCGGCACCGTAACCGCCAGCCTTGACCTGCTGCTGTGCCACTGCTTCGTAGGGCAGATCGGCATAGGAGAGGAAGTTGCGGATGTTGGTGACGTCAAAACCGTTGATGTAGTACGCGTTCTCTGCGACCGAGGCGCCGGCGAACGACGGGATGTTGCCCGAACCCAGGCCCGAGTCACCCTTGATGACAGTCGGGGTGAGCACGGCAACGGCGTTGGCGCTCAAGCCCACAGGCAGTGCCTGCACCTGATCTTGCGAGATGGTGAAGTTGCTGCCGACGCTGCTGAAATCGATGGGCTTGTAGGCGCCCGAAGTCACAGTAACCGTGGTCAGGTCCTGAACCAGATCGACGGCGGTGCCGCTACCGATGGTGACCACAACTTCGGTGGTCTTGCCGCCAGCGCTGACCTTGTACTTGCCGGGGGCCAAACGCGACAGGTTGAACGCGCCATTGGCATCGGCAGTGATGGTGCGGGTGCTGCCCGAGTCGCCACTGGTGATGGTGACGGCGGCGCTTGGCGCCACCTTGCCGTAAATCGAACCCTCTGAGGCCTGTGCATAGGCCAGCGAACCAGTGCCTGCGGCGGCGATCGCAAACGCGACTGCTGCTGCAACCTTAACGATATGCTTGGACATTATTTTGTGACTCCCTGAACGTATGTTGCTTAGCTACAACCTGCGAACAGGGTGCAGCGAGCGCATGGGTTTGGGCACGCCACCACGTGGTAGCGCGACCCGTATGACAAAATTAATACGTTCGGGGCCTAAAGGCCACCCCTCGCGAGCGTTTTTACGTATTTTGAGGGTGGAAAGCAGCGCAAAACGCCAAGCTCTTCGCGCTGCGAAACAGCAGTGTTGCCGGAGTGCAACACTATTGGGCTGCAAATTAGACGTTGAAGCGGAAATGCATGAGGTCGCCCTCGCGCACCAAGTACTCCTTACCTTCCAAGCGCAGCTTGCCCGCTTCTTTGGCGCCCGCCTCACCCTTGCAGGCGATGTAGTCGTCGAAGGCGATGACCTCGGCACGGATGAAGCCGCGCTCAAAGTCGGTATGAATAACCGCCGCAGCCTGCGGCGCCGTTGATCCGGCCTTGACCGTCCAAGCCCGCACTTCTTTGGGGCCCACAGTGAAATAGGTCTGCAGACCCAGCAGCTGATAGGCACCGCGGATAACGCGGTTCAGGCCCGGCTCTTCCAAACCCAGGTCCTTGAGAAAGTCGATGCGTTCGGCGTCCTCGAGCTGGCCGATCTCGGCCTCGATGGCCGCGCAGATGGCGACCACCACAGCGCCCTCGGTGGCGGCGCGGGCGCGCACCGCGTCCAAGTGCGGGTTATTGGTAAATCCGCTCTCGTTGACATTGGCCACGTACATGACCGGCTTGAGCGTAATCAGGTGCAGATCGCG
>CANFSB010000126.1 GCA_947449495.1 Pseudomonadota bacterium | reverse complement strand
TTGTCGTTACGCATGACACCCATGTTGGGGCAAGCGCAACGGGCTTCAATAGGTATTGACCGTCAATGCGGAAACAGGTGCCTCAGCGTGGCAATGACACCGACGCCTGCCGCCATCAACAGCACCTGCCAGACGCTGGCGCGCAGATCGACACGCCGATGCATGCCGGGGATCAGGTCGGCCACGGCCACATACAGCAGGCTGGCCGCCGAAACGCCCAGCGCATAGGGCAAAGCCGTCATCGCCTGCGAGAGTGCGAAATAACCAATCAAGCCGCCCAGAATGGACGTGAAGCTGGTGCCGACATTGGACAGCAGCGCCTGGCGACGGCTCATGCCGCCGTGCAACAGCACGGCAAAGTTACCCACCTCAGCCGGAATCTCGTGGGTCATCACGGCAAGGCCGGCCACGATGCCCAGCTGGATATCAGTCATGAACGCGGCAGCAATCAGCACGCCATCGAGCGCGTTGTGCACACCCTCACCCACCAGCATCATCGTGGCGGAGGCACGATCGCGGGCACCGTGGCCCGGCGTGTGCTGTTCGCAATGGTCTTCGTGGCAATGGCGCCACAACACCAGCTTTTCCAGAATAAAGAACAGCGCGATACCACCCAGCAGCGACAAGCCCACACCGCTGACATCTTGGCCAGGTGAATGCTCGACTGCCTCGGGCAACAGACCCAGCAGCGCTGCGCCCAGCAGCGCTCCGGTGGCAAAGGCCACCAGATACGGCAAGGAGCGCGCACGCGCACGCTCGTTGAGCAACAGGAACAACGATGCCACCAGCGCGCTGAGCACGCCGCCGACAAAGGTGAACAGGATGATCCAGGTGAGAGTGTTCAAGCGCGCAAGTGTACCAGCCCACAGCGCCGCAACCGGTCACCGCGGGGCAGCGAATCAGGTGGGCGGATCGATCCACACCAGACTTGCCATGCGGCCGGTCCGCGCCGCACGCCGATAGGAATAAAAGTCGTCGGTTTCTGTGTAGGTGCAGCGGCCGCCACCGCTGACGGCGGTCACACCCTCGGCCGCCAGTGCGCGCCGTGCCAGCGCATATAAGTCGGCCAGCCAGCGACCCCGAGCATTGGCCGCGAATGCGGCAACCGCACCGGCGTCGGCAGCACAAAACACCGCCCGGACCTCATCGCCTACCTCAAACTGGGCAGGCCCGATGGCCGGCCCCAACCACGCCTGCAGTGCCACACCCGGTGTCGCCTTGCTGCGCAGAGCCCGCACGCTGTGTGCCAGCACGCCACCGGCCAGTCCGCGCCAGCCGGCATGGGCAGCAGCCACCGCCGAACCGTCGGCTGCGGCCAGTAATACCGGCAGGCAATCGGCCGTCTGGATGGCGCACACCACACCAGCGCTACGCGTCACGGCTGCATCGGCACGCCGCGGGCCCGGCTGATCCAGATCGGCAACATCAATGCCGTGTACTTGTTCTAACCATTGCGGTGCAGCCGGCAACTGCGCCGCCACCGTCAGCCGCTGCAGGTTCTGTAGCAGCGCCGCAGCGTCGTCACCGACGCGCTGGCCAAAATTGAAACTATCAAAGGGTGCGGCACTGACACCGCCACGGCGCAGCGTACAAACAGCCCGCACACCGGGCACTGCCGGCCAGTCGGGAAGCAACAGGGCCGGCGTAGCAGTCATCAGACCGAGGCGTCACGCAACACTTGCAGCAACCCCAGCAGATCATCAGGGGCCGGTGTTTGCACCTCGACGGCCTCGCCAGTCACCGGGTGTTCAAAAGCCAGCCGCGTGGCATGCAGCGCCTGCCGACGAAACCCTTGCAGGGCAGCGCGCACCTGCGGCGAATCGCCCGCCCGCAACTGCCGGCGACCACCGTAAGCCGGATCACCGACCAGCGGATGACCTGCGTGGGCCATGTGCACGCGGATCTGGTGCGTGCGGCCGGTTTCCAGATTCACACGCAGCAGCGTGTGGTTTTGGAAGCGCTCGATCAGACGGTAATGCGTAACAGCGTCGCGACCGTCGGGGCGCACCGTCATTTTCAGGCGGTCGGTGCGGTGACGGCCGATGGGCTGATCAATGGTGCCGCCGCCGGTGGCCTTGCCGACCACCAGGGCCAGATATTCGCGGTGGATGTCATGTTCACGCAGCAACTCAACCAGCGCCGTATGGAGCTCGATCGTGCGGGCCACGACCAGCAGGCCGCTGGTGTCTTTGTCGATGCGATGCACAATGCCCGCGCGCGGCACGGTGGCCAGCTTCGGGTCCCAGGCCAGCAGCGCGTTTTGCAGCGTATTGGAGGGGTTTCCAGCGCCCGGATGCACCACCAGACCGACGGGCTTATTGATCACCAGCAGATGCTCGTCCTGCCAGCGCACATCGATGGGGATCGACTGTGGCTGCACAGTGACGTCTGGCGGCACCTCGGCCTGCACACTGACCTGCTCGCCGCCGTACATCAGATCCCGCGGCCGCGCGGCCTGACCATTGATGCGCACCGCGCCGTCGCGGATCCAGCCCGCCAGGCGCGAGCGAGAATATTGGGGCAACGCCAGCGCCAGCGCGGCATCCAAGCGCAGACCGGCGGGGGTGGCGGGCAATTCGATCTGGTGATTACGGAACTCAGCAGGCATCAGGGTGTCGCAGTGGTAGCCGGGGGGTTTCGCTATACTCTCACGCCCCGAGTCCCAGGATCCCACCATGACGAGCCTGCCTGTCCCGACGCGCCGCGCCACCTGGCGACTCCTGCCCTTGGCGCTGGCACTGACTGTGCTGGCCGCCTGCACCAGCAACGGCAACAAGCTGTCACGTCTGGCCCCCGACTCGCTGTATGAGCGCGCCTCCAAATCGCTGCGCAGCGGCGACTACCAGGAAGCGATCCGCGTCTACGAGGCCCTGACGGCCCGTTACCCGTTTACCGATCAGGCCCGTCAGTCGCGCCTCGACATCATCTACGCCTACTACAAGAACCGCGAAAAGGAATCGGCCATTGATGCCGCCGAAACCTTCATCCGCGAAAATCCGGCACATCCGCGTGTCGACTACGCTTGGTACCTCAAGGGTCTGGTGGACTTCGAGCGCACGCCCAACAAGGTTGAGCGACTGGCCAACATCAGTCTGGATGGCCGCCCGCCCAGCACCGCGCGCAAGTCGTTTCTGGCTCTGAAGGTGGTGGTTGAGCAATACCCCAAGAGTGCCTACGCCGCCGATGCCCGCCGCCGCATGATCTATCTGCGCAACCGGCTGGCTGATTTCGAGATGCAAGTGGCTCGTTACTATTTACAGCGCAATGCGTGGGTGGCCGCCGCTCAGCGCGCGCAGGTTTCCATCGAGCAATACGATGGCGCGCCGTCAACGCGTGAGGCACTGCAGATCCTGATCGAGTGCTACCAGAAGCTCGGCTACACCGAACTGGCTGCCAATACCCAGAAGGTCTATGAAGAGAACTTTCCGGCCGGCTCAACCGACGGCACGGGCGGCAATTCTCGCTGGTGGAAGGTCTGGCAGAAGAAGAACGGCTGATCGCTTAGCGGCGGTAGCCATTGGTGATGGGGTAGCGCCAGTCGCGGCCAAACGCGCGGCGGCTGACGCGTATACCCGGCGGTGCCTGCCGACGCTTGTATTCATTGCGCTTGACCATATCAAGCACGCGCCCAACTACGGCGCGATCAAAGCCCCGCGCCACAATTTCATCGACCGACAGGTCATCCTCAATAAACGCTTCGAGGATGGCATCAAGCACCTCGTAAGCGGGCAATGAGTCGGTGTCTTTCTGGTCATGGCGCAATTCGGCAGTGGGCTCACGTTCGATGACGCGTCGCGGAATAGCGTCGGCACCGCCGAAGTCGCCTCGCTCCTGCGCCAACACGTTGCGATAGCGCGCCAGCCGATACACCAACAACTTGCTGCAGTCTTTGATGGGCGCAAAGCCACCGTTCATGTCGCCATACAAGGTGGCATAGCCCACAGCCATTTCACTCTTGTTGCCGGTGGTCAGCAGCATGCGGCCGGTCTTGTTGGAGATGGCCATCAGCAATACGCCACGGCAGCGCGCCTGAATGTTCTCTTCGGTAGTGTCTGGTTTAAGGCCGGCAAACTGTTCAGACAGCGCACCCAAGGTAGATTCGAACATACCCTCGATGCTGATCACGCCATGGGCCACGCCCAAGGTGCGCGCCTGTTCGGCTGCATCATCGATGCTCATCTGCGACGTATAGCGCGACGGCATCATCACCACTTGCACGCGATCTGGCCCAAGCGCATCGCGAGCAATAGCCAATGTAAGGGCTGAATCCACACCGCCCGACAAACCCATCACCACACCGGGAAAGCCATGCTTAACGACGTAATCGCGCACACCCAGCACCAGCGCGCGATACACGCTTTCTTCGGGACCCAGCTCCGGCGCAATGGGTGACGTGCCAACAGCATGGGCTGTCACGCCGCG
>CANFSB010000125.1 GCA_947449495.1 Pseudomonadota bacterium | reverse complement strand
TTGATATGGCGGAGAGGGTGGGATTCGAACCCACGGTAGGCGTAAACCTACGCCTGATTTCGAGTCAGGTACATTCGACCACTCTGCCACCTCTCCGTGGGCGCGCATCATACAGCGTTCAGGGGCGGTTTGGCATGGCCTGCTATCCTTAGCGCATGGATTCTGTCCGGCCTTCTAAAGCCGTGCGGCGCCGTGGCGGGCGTCACTCGTTGATCATGGCTTGGGTGCTGGCGGGCAGTGCTCTGCTGGCCGCATTGTGGGCCGCAGAGGGGCATCGCCTGCCCAACCTGCGCGACATCCTCTCGCGCAAGGCGCTCAACGTCGCCACGCTCAATGGGCCCACCACCTACTACCTGGGCGCGCATGGACCGCAGGGTCAGGAATATTCGTTGGCCACGGCCTTTGCCCAGCGGCTGGGGGTCAAGCTCAACCTGTACACGGTCAGTGATGTGGCCGCCCTGCGCGAAGAGCTGCGCAGTGGCCGGGCAGACATCGTCGCGGCGGGCATCACGCCCGACGAGATGTGGACCGATGTGGGTGTGGCCACGGTCAGCTATCAGCAGATTGCGCAGTGGGTGGTGGCCAGCCGGGGCACGCCGCGGGCGCATGGGCTGGGGGACTTGGCAGACCGGCGTATTGCCATCCCGCGCACGGGCTCGCAGATGTCGATGCTGGAGGGGTTGCGGGCACAGGGTGCGCCAGACTTGCAGTGGGACGTGATCACCTCTGCCAATGGTGAGCCGCTGGACTTGCTCACCGACAAGCGCGCGGACTTTGCGGTGGTAGATGCCACGCAGTTTGCCTATATGCGCCATTTGTTCCCGGAGGTAGAGAAAGCCTTCGAGCTGCCGCAATCGCGCAGTGCCTATTGGATGGTGCAAAAGCACTCGGGCCGGCTGTTGTCGCGCATCAATGCGTTCTTTGCCGAGCTGCAGGCTCAGAACAAGATGGCGCCGTTGTTAGCTGCTGCCACGCCGGCCAGCCCGGAGTTTGAGCTGCAGATGTCGCAGCGCTTGCAGCGCGACTTGGAGCTTGAATTGCCGGCGTTGCGCCCTCATTTTGAAGAGGCGTCGCAGCAAACGGGTGTGGACTGGCGGTTGCTGGCGGCGCTGGGCTACGTCGAATCCAAATGGCAAACGCAGGCGGCCTCTGCTGATGGGGCCGAGGGCGTGATGATGCTGACGCGCGAAACGGCTTCGCAGCTGGGCGTCAGCAATCGCAATGACGCGCGGCAAAGCATCCTTGCGGGTGCGCGCTATTTTGTGAAGGTGCGTGAGCAGATCCCGGAGCGCATTGCCGAGCCGGATCGCAGTTGGTTTGCGCTGGCGGCCTACAACGTGGGCTATGGCCATTTGGAAGACGCGCGGCGTTTGGCGCAGGTGCGTGGTGGCAACCCGGATGTGTGGGTTGATGTGCAAAAGGTGTTGCCACTGTTGGCGCACGAGGAATATTACGCAGAGGCCAAGCATGGCTTTGCGCGGGGCTGGGAACCGGCCGAGATGGTCAATCGTGTGCAGCGTGTGTTGAAGCTGCTGGAATGGCAGGGTGAATCACTCTCCCCTGCAGGAGCCAAAGATGGAACGTGAAGACATCGAGCCTGAGAAGATCGTGTTTCCGTGCGAGTACCCCATCAAGGTGGTGGCTCAGGCGCGTGAGGGTCTGCGTCAGCATTTAGACCAGCTGTTCTCGCAGCACTTTGGCGAGTTCGAGCCGCACCGTGTAGCGGTGCGTGAATCTGCACAGGCGGCGTTTGTGGCGCACACCTACACGATGGTGGTGCAGCACGTCGATCAACTCGGCGCGCTGCACACCGACCTCAAGCTGGTTGAGGGTGTGGTGATGGTGCTGTAGCAGGCTGCAATCAGCGCGGGCGCTGATTGTTCTTGCCCGACAGCTCCACGCAGGCGAAGGCCTTAAACGGTTCGGCAGAAGCCTTCATCACATCGCGCCCGGACCATTCACTGCGCAGATACAACGCGTCGTCAGCGCGATATTCACGCGTCAGCGTTCCGGCTGCCGCATCCACACTAAAGCGCTCGACCACATGCAACTGCTGGCTGTGCTGCAGCCCAGACATGGGGATCAACACGCCGGGCGCAAACCCGACGGTATCGACCACCAGCACGTTGCCTTCAAAACGGCCGATCGAATGGCCGCCTAAGCTGGGCTGCAATTTGCCCGGATGCTGCGTCTGATCCAGATGGATCGTGCGCACCAGATCCATGTAGCCGTATTTGAGCGTTAGCGTCGTCTTGTCCTGCACGATTTCGTTGACGTTCTCATCATGCGTCCAACCAAAGATGATGTTGGCTGGGCTGCAGTGAACGGCGGGATCGTCAAAGCGTTGGTCATAGGCAGCCGTTGCTGCCTGCCCGGCTGCTGTAGCGATATCGCTGGAGGGCGGGCCACCCGGACGGCCACCACCGGGAGGACCACCACCGGGAGGACCACCACCAGGAGGGCCACCACCCGGAGGACCGCCGCCAGGACCACCACCACCCGGAGGGCCACGGCGCTGAGCCACCCACAGACCGGCAAGGTTGGCGCGGCCCCAAGCGTCTACCGCCGCACGCGGCGCTGCAGCAACGGCCTCAACGCGACTGACTGCCTGTTCACGCGAATAGCGCTGGCCATCGTCGGTGGTCAAGGTCTCCAGATAACAGACATTGTCTTCACGACGTGCCGGCGAGCCTTTGATGGTGACGCGTCGACCCACCGTGAACAGCGACTCACTCCAACCCAATCGCGCCAAGCTGGTACGCGCGGGCAACTCGCAGCGCCACGACACGGGCTGGCCAGTGGCGCCGGCAACATCAAAATAAATATAGCTGTGCGGATTAACGAAGCGGAACGAGGTCAGCGTGCCGCTGACTTCCACCGACTTGCTCATATCAAAATGCGGTGCGGCCGAGTGATGTGCGTTGGCTACCGTACTACTGCCAACGCCCGCCATCAGCGTGATGACTGCAAACCAAGCTGGTGTATGTCGCATACCGCCCCCGTTAATCTTTGTAATAACGGTGACAGTGGCCTTGCACTATGAAACCAATAAGGACGCGGCTGCAGCGGCCTGCAACGCAGGCAACACGCGTGGGCCCAAGTGCTGCGCGACAGCTGCCACATCGGCAGGTCCACCTAAGGCCTGCACTTGCGTCACTGCAAGCCCCGCCATGCCGCAAGGGTTAATGCGTGCAAAGGGTGACAGGTCCATGGCCACATTGATGGCCATGCCGTGATAACAGGCACCGCGTCGCACCCGTAGCCCGATGCTGGCCAGCTTTGCGCCTTGCACATACACACCGGGTGCATCGCGTCGCCCTGCGGCCTGCACGCCCAGCTCTGCGGCGTACTCAATCACCAGTTGTTCAAGGGCCACCACCAAGCCGCGCACGCTCAGTCCTAAACGGCGGATATCGACCAGTGGATAGATCACCAGCTGACCGGGCCCGTGATAGGTGACCTGCCCGCCGCGATCGATCTGCACCAAGGGGATGTCGCCGGCGTCCAGCACATGCGAGCGATCTGCTGCTGTGCCCAGCGTAAACACCGGTGGATGCTCTAGCAGCCACACTTCATCAGGTGTGTCTGCAGTGCGCGTATCGGTAACGCGCTGCATGTCGCGCCAGGTGGGTTCGTAGTCGACAAGCCCAAGCCAGCGCCAGCTCACGGTGCGCGTAACAACCCGACGTTGTTGCCGGCCAGTGCCTGCTCGGCGCGATAGCTGGATCGCACCATCGGCCCCGACACGCATTCGCGAAAGCCGCGCTTGAGGCCTTCTTCGCGAAACACCTCGAACTGCGCCGGCGTAACAAAGCGCGCCACCGGCAAATGATTGGGTGTGGGGCGCAGGTATTGGCCCAGCGTCAGGATGTCCACGTGTGCAGCGCGCAGATCATCCATGCAGGCCAGCACTTCGTCATCGGTCTCGCCCAAGCCCAACATCAAGCTGGACTTGGTCAACACCTCGGGCCGGTGTGCTTTGGCATGGGCCAACACGGCGAGTGTTTGCGCATAGCTGGCGCGCGGATCGCGCACCGGATGCGTGAGGCGTTCGACGGTCTCGATGTTTTGCGCAAACACCTGCAGACCCGAATCGACCACCGTGGCCACATCGGTCAGCACGCCGCAAAAGTCCGGGGTCAACGCTTCAACGGCCGTTTGCGGACTGGCCTCGCGAATGGCGCGGATGCACTGCGCATAGTGCTCCGCACCGCCATCGGGCAGGTCATCGCGATTGACCGAGGTGAGCACGATGTAAGAGAGCTTCATCAGCGCAACGCTGGCGGCAACATTGGTGGGTTCTTGCGTGTCGAGCCAACCGCGCGGGTTGCCGGTGTCCACCGAACAGAAGCGGCAAGCACGCGTACACACCGCGCCCATCAACATGATGGTGGCGGTGCCAGCGTTCCAGCATTCACCGATGTT
>CANFSB010000124.1 GCA_947449495.1 Pseudomonadota bacterium | reverse complement strand
TCGACCACCTGCCATTCATAAAAGCCCTGCGCGATGACCAAGCAGCGTTGGCCGCGCTGCCAGGCCGTACGAAAGGCTGGCGCGGTGCGCACGGTTTCGATGCGGGCGTTGTGCGTGGCATAGGTGCCTGGAACGCCCTGCGCAAACGCCGGCACCAGCCCCCAACGCAGGAAGGTGCCCACACGCCTGCCTTGGTGATGCACGACAGCAGGCACCTGGGCAGTGGGTGCGATGTTGAAGCTGTGCAGCTGGCGTGACCAGCTGCGGATGACGCGAAACTCGGCCTCTATGGCGGCATTAACCTGGCTGACATAGCGACCGCACATACCGCATTAAACCGTGACAACAACCTTGCCGACCTGCTGATTGCTCTCTAGGTAGCGATGCGCGTCGACGATTTGATGCAGCGGGAAGGTGCGGGCGATGACCGGCTTGAGATGGCCACTGGCTAAGCCACGCACCACCAGTTCGCGGTAGCGTTCATAGCGGGCAGGGTTGCTTGCGATATACGAAAACACCCAGCCGCGCAGGCTCAGGCTCTTGAGCGCCGCAGGCCAATGCGGATAGGGCGTGGGTTGGCCGCTGAGGCTGCCATAAATCAGCATGACGCCGGATTCACTCATGCAGTTGGCCAGCGTCTCGACATACGGACCACCGACCGGATCAAACACCACGCGCGCACCCTTGCCGCCGGTGATGCGCATCACCTCTGCCGGCACATCGCATTCAGTGCTGGCAATTACATGGCGCGCGCCCAGCGCTTTGAGCGCCTCGGCCTTGGTGCTGTGACGGGTGAGGGCGATGGGCTCTGCACCGATCCAATTGGCGATCTGCAGTGCGGCGATGCCCACGCTGCTGGATGCGGCAGTGATCAATACATAGTCGCCGATGCGGGCTTTGCCGGCCTCGACGATGCCAAAGGCGGTCAAGTACTGCATCCACACCGAGGCTGCTTCTACAGATGACAGGCCCGCGGGTACGGGCAACACACTGCGCGCAGGCACGATGGCGTGTTCGCCATAGACACCATATTCACCCATGCGAAAGGTGGGCAGGATGCTGACGCGATCGCCTTCGGCGATGCCTTGCACATCGGCACCCACGGCCTCAACGATGCCGGCTGCTTCGTAGCCGATCAGCGACGGCAGCTTGGGCGGCTGCATATAACCACCGCGACGGAACATCGCTTCGGATCGATTCAGGCCGATAGCTTCGATACGTACGCGCAACTCGCCGCTGCCCGGCGCGCCGACATCCAGCTCGTCCAATTGCAGTACTTCGGGGCCACCCAGAGAATGAAAGCGGACGATCTGGCTCATGGTGTGTGCTCGTGCGTGGATAGGTAGAGAGGATAGTGGCACGGCCGATGGCCGCAATCGATTCGCGCTGGGCGGGCTAGCGGCGACGGGCCAACACGCCATCGCCGTCAAGGCGTGTGTTGAAGCCGGCTTTTGCAAGGCGCCGTGAGACCTCTGCAGGCACATTGCGTCCACTGGTCAGCTTGTTGGGCGTGCCTGTGTAATGAAACAGCCAGCCGCCTGGTCGCAGTACTCGCGCCAGCTGGTCATAGAACAACTGTGAGTACAGCTCGCCGGCAATGCCAAAGCGCGGCGGGTCATGCAGTACCGCATCAAAGCTTTCGATGGGCAGCTCGCCGATCACTTCAGAGATATCGTTGTGATAGATCTTGAGCGTAGGGTCTGCTTTGGGCGACCACGGGTTGACCGTGCGCAGCCACAGCACATCTTCGTTTTTTTCAAACGATTGAATATTCGCGGCGCCGGCCGCCAGTGCTGCAGCGGCAAAATAGCCTAGACCACCGCAGCAATCGAGAATGCGCGCACCGCGCGGATGCACCAGCGACACCTTGCGTTTGGCATCGTCCCAGGGCGACACCTTGGCGGTGGGCAGCATCTTGATGCCGTCGATCTCGAAGGTGGGCGGGCCCCAATCGGTAGGCACTAATTTGATCAGTGCACCGTTGTAACGTGACGCCTGTTGAAACTGCGTGCCATCCCACCAATAGATGGTGCGCGGCTTGCAGGGCTCGGGCCAAGGTCGATGCACTCCATCGAGCGTGAAGCCAGCAAGGTCGATATCCACCACCTCACGGCTGCGACGCAGATCGAGCGAACACTCGGTGGCAGACAGGCCGCGAGCTGCAGCGGCCTGCAGTGCTTCTATGGTCTCTGCGGTTACGACAAGAACAGAGCGGGCAGCGGTGTCGGTCATTTTACGGTCTCGCGCAACTGCGCTCTAAATTGCGCTGCACCGCCCATCGATGGGTGACGCAGCGTGGGCACTTCCAGCCCCATCTCTTGTAACGACGCTGCCGCGGTACGTCCTACTGCCAGCACACGCGCCTTGGGTTGGGCGCGCAGTAGAGCCTGCAGCACGGGCACGCCCAAGCGACGTTCTGCGGGTGTAGGTGTGCGGTTGGTCTGCAATTGGCCTTCGTTGTGTGGATGCCAAGGAAAGGCATTCCACAGCAGTGTGTGTTCAGCAATGGCTAGCTCGTGCAGCGTGCCCCACACGGTGGTGGCCGAGGGTTCGCTCCACGGCAACGTGCGCGTTGAGAGCCGTTGCCATACCTCGACGCGTGGGATGGATCCTGCTAACAGCAGTCGTTCGCTGGTAAAGGCAATGCCGCTGACATGACAGCCCTGATAGCCCGGCGCTTCACCAACCAGTATTAACTTGGCTTTGACGTTCAGATGGGCGCGCAGCCGTTGCAGACGCTCTGCAGCCGCGTTGTCGTGCACGTCGGTTCCGACGTCCACCTGCGTCCAAGGATTGAATACACGTGCACCAACCGGTGCGAGCAGTAGCTCGAGGAAACTGTCTATCGGGCTCATGGCTTGCGGATGCTACACGCAGCGCCGGCGTACTGGCCCTAGATCAGAGCGTTGCTGCGGGCCTGCAATGCCTGTTGATGGGTCCGTAGCGACGCAAAAGCATCGCGGACACGGCGCACGGCATCGAGTTCGCTGCGCTCGTGGCCATTGAGCAGCGTGAGCAGCTTTTCGGTGACGACCAGCTCGATGGCGGCAGATTGAGGGTCTGCCGGGGTGGCCGGAAGGCTGCGGTAGCTGCCACTGCTGGCAGCTTGCTGCTGCAGACGCTGTAACTGGGTCATCCCCAGCAGGGCCTCCCGCAACATCTGTCCGGCCAACATCATCAGCCGGTTGTCCGCTGCCGGGGGGAGCTGGTCGATGTCCAAGCCTGCGCCAGTGCAAAAATCCTGCAGGGCTGTGCGCGGCTCCAGCGGCGGATCGGTTGCCTGGGGCTGTGTTTGGTTGGCCCCAAGGCCAGCGCCACGATCCAGCATATCGTCCAGCATTAAAGCCGGTGTCAGCTCTTCGTCGCCCGGCAGGAAGTTCAGCATGGCGAGCTGTGAGACGGGGAAATTGCCGGTGCCAGAGAGTTGTTGCAGCTGCTCGGCCCAGTCGTGCAACTGCTGCGGCAGGAACACCTCGTCGATACGCACCCGCAGGTGGTAATCGCCCAATTGCAGCACCTCGCCGTCGCGCAGCGGATGCAGGGTGCTGCGCGGGATCTGGCGGGCACCGCGGTCGGCAAATATGCCGTTGGTGCTGGTGTCCTCAATGAAATAGCGGCCTTCGCGCACGTGAATGCGGGCGTGATGCCCGGAAATCAGCCGTTGCGGATCCGGCAGGGACCATTCGTTGTCATCCAGACGGCCGATATTGGCCGTGCCACTGGGGCCCGGGTTGAAGACGAATTTGGCCTGGTCGCCCAATGCAGGGCGCTGATGACTGATGACGTGCAGTGTCAAGGACATTGCTGACTGATCCTGTAGGCGGTTAGCGCCTATAATGTCCGCCCGTCCCACAAGGGACTGAGCGCTGCTAACGCCATGTCATCCCAACACATCTTCAAAGTGCTTTTCGTGAATCAGGGCAAGGTTTACGAAATCTATGCCCGCAAGATTTCCCATGGTGGATTGCTGGGCTTTGTCGAGATCGACGAGCTGGTGTTCGGCGAGCGCGCCGGTGTGCTGCTCGATCCGGCCGAAGAGCGCATCAAAAGTGAGTTCGAGGGTGTCAAGCGCAGCTATCTGCCCTTGCATTCGGTGCTACGCATCGACGAAGTCAGCAAGCGCGGTCCAAGCAAAATCTCTGAATACGAAGGCAGCAATGTCACTCCCTTTCCGTCGACTGTGTTTCCTCACTCGTCCAACGACCCGGGTCGTACGCCTTGAGCTCGGCTGAGTTGGCGGTGATGGGTGGTGGGTCGGCATGTTCGGCCTTTCGTCTGGGGCAGTTGTTGCAGCGCCTGCAGGCGCTGGTCCCGCAGGTGCAGTCGTTACAGGCGCAGTACACCCATTTGGTCGATCTGGCTGCGCCGCTGACTGGCGCACAGCAGCAGGTGCTGGGTGCCTTGCTCACTTACGGGCCACGTCAGGACGGCAGCAGTGCCGCCAGCGGACAGTTGGTGCGGGTAGTGCCGCGCCCGGGCACGACGTCGCCCTGGTCGACTAAGGCCACAGAGATTGCGCAGGTCTGCGGC
>CANFSB010000123.1 GCA_947449495.1 Pseudomonadota bacterium | reverse complement strand
GCGGCGCGTTCGGGCAGCGCGTCGGCCGCAAATCCCGCATAGCCGCCATCGAGCAGGCTTTGCAGCAACGGATGCGCCGGGAACTCGGTCTGGATCAGCACTTCGCCGGCGCGGCCTTCGCGGCCGGCGCGGCCGGCCACTTGCACCAGCGTCTGGGCCAAGCGTTCGGCGGCGCGAAAGTCGGTACTGAACAGACTTTGGTCGGCATTGAGCACTGCCACCAGCGTCACATCTGGAAAGTGATGGCCTTTGGTGAGCATCTGCGTGCCCACCAACAAACGCGCTTCACCGCTGTGTACGCGGTCGATCGCTGCTTCAAGGTCGGCCTGCCCGCGCACGCTGTCGCGATCAAAACGCGCCAACGGCAGGCCCGGGAACAATTCGCCCAGTGTCTCTTCGACGCGCTCGGTGCCATGTCCTAGCGGCCGCAGCGCGTGGCCACAGCGCGGGCAGGTGGTGGGCATGGGCTGCTCGGCACCGCAGTGATGGCACGACAGGCGCTGCTCACGCTGGTGCACGGTCAGGCGCGCATCGCAGTGTTTGCAGGGTGCTGTCCAGCCGCAGCCGCTACACAGCAAGGTCGGCGCGTAGCCGCGACGATTGATGAACACCAGCACCTGGCCGCCGGCATCCAGATGCCGTTGCATGGCTTGCAGCAGCGGCAAAGAAAACCCGCGCTGTACCGGATGCGCACGCAAATCCACCAGCCGCAGGGTGGGCGGCGCCGCACTGCCGGCGCGACGCGGCAATGACAGCCGCGTAGAGCGACCGCTGTCGACGTTGTGCAGCGACTCGAACGACGGTGTGGCTGAACCCAGCAGCACCGGCACATTGCAGCGCTGCGCCCGCACCACCGCCAGATCGCGTGCCGAATAGCGAAAGCCGCCTTCGTGCTGTTTGAACGAGCTGTCGTGTTCCTCGTCGATGACGATCACACCCAAGCGCGGGATCGGCACAAACACTGCCGAGCGCGTACCGATCACGATGCGCGCGCGGCCGCTGGCCGCTTCGCGCCAAGCCTGCAGACGTTCGCTGTCGGTCAGCCCCGAATGCAGCGCCGCCAGTGGCACGTCAAAACGCGCCCGCAGCCGTGAGAGCAACTGCGGCGTCAGACCAATCTCCGGGCAGAGCAGCAGCGCGTTGTCGCCGCGCGCCAGCACCGCCGCAATCAAGCGCAGATAGACCTCGGTCTTGCCGCTGCCGGTCACGCCCTCCAGCAGGAAGCTGTGAAAGTTGCCCAGGGCCTGCTGCACCGCGTGCAACGCCACCGTTTGTTCATCGGACAAGGCATGGCGTGCGGCCGGATCGTTTTGCACTGCGCCGGCGTCGGTCGTGGGCGCGATCTGCGGCGGCAGGTTGCGCTGCGACTGCGCCCAGCCGCGTGCCTGCAGGGCTCGCGCCGCCTCGCGCCACTGCGGCAGCTGCGCAGTCAGGCTATCGGCATCCAGTGATAGGCCCTCTGCCAGCAGTGTCAGCAGTTCGCGTTGGCGCGGTGCGCGGTTGACCTGGCCGGCAGCCAGAGCCTCGAGGCCCGCAGCGGTGGCCGACCAGTACAGCAGGTGTTGCTGGGCGTCGGCACCCTCGCGCAGCAGGCGCGGCAGCGCCGCGGCGACAATCTGGCCCAGCGGATGGTGGTAGTACTGCGCCGCCCAGCCCAGCAGCGCCAGATGCTGGTCATCGAGCAGCGGCTGCGCGTCGATCACGCTACGGATCGGGCGCAGTTTGTCGGGAGGCAGGGCAGAGGTGTCAGCCAGTCCCACCACGACGCCGACCAGTGTCTGGCGACCGAAGGGCACGCGCACCCTGCAGCCCACCGCGACCGGCTCGTCACCGGCGCTGTAATCGAACAAACGCCGCAGCGGTGTGTCCAGCGCAACCTGCAGGATGGTTGGTTGACTCACCTAGGCGCACCTTGTCCACACAAGCTGTGGATAACTCTGTGGACGGAACTGCTCATTCGGGCCCAAAAAGCGGTAATTTGCGGGGGCGGCGTTGCCACGGCCAAAAAACAACCACTGGTTTTTGGTGGTTTCGCAGAATAAAGGGGTTATAGATCATGATCTTGCGAAACCAATCCTGTGCGATTTCTGAGCCAATACAGATTCGCGGCAAGTTCACAATACCCCGATGTGACGAACCTGCGCGGTGCATATCTTTTGCCGGAGCGCTGTTTTCGAGCCCCATTCTAAGGCCTCTGGCCGCCGCTGTGCCGGGGCTGGCATGAGCAGCCTGCGCATCGCGCTGGGGCTGTTTGCAGGCTTGGTCTGCGGTGTGTTGCTGCACTGGATGCCCGCATCGCTGGCAGGCTGGATTTGGACGCTGCTGGAGCCCGTCGGCACGCTGTGGCTCAACGCCTTGCGCATGACCGTGCTGCCGCTGGTGGTAGCGCTGCTGGTGGCCGGCATCGGTCGCAGCACCGAAACCGCCGGTGCCAGCCGTCTGGCGCTGCGGGCGCTGCGCGTGTTCATCCTGTTGCTGGCGGTCGGCGCCGTGTTGGGTGCGGTGCTGTCGGTGGGCTTTTTGGCGCTGTGGCCGGTGGCGCCGGAGGCCGCGGCCGCGTTGCGCGCCGCAGCCACGGGTGCGGCGGCCGTGCCCGAGTTGCCGCCGCTGCGTGACTGGCTGGTCACTGTGATTCCCGCCAACCCCTTTGAGGCCGCTGCCGCAGGCGCAGTGTTGCCGCTGGTGGTGTTTGCTGTGCTCTTGGGGCTGGCTGCCGGCCGCATCGACACAGCCCACCGGAACATGCTGCTGGGCTTTTTTGAAGCGCTGTCGGAGGCGCTGTTCAAGCTGGTCCACGGCGTGTTGTGGGCAGCGCCACTGGGCGTGTTTGCGTTGGCGCTGGGTGTGGGTCGCAACGGTGGCCTGGATGCCGCTGGCGCCATCGGCCAATACCTGCTGCTGGCCAGTGGGCTGTCGGTGGTGCTCACGCTGCTGCTGTATCCGGTGGCGGTGACGGTCGGTGGTCTGGGCTGGCGCCAGTTCGCGCGCGCGGCCGCGCCGGCGCAGGTGGTGGCGATCAGCACGCAGTCTTCGCTGGCTTCATTGCCCGCGATGCTGACCGGCATGGCGGGCCTGCAGCCCGCGCGCCCCGATGCTGCCGTGGTGTTACCGCTGGCGGTGTCGCTGTTTCGCATGACCAGTCCGCTGGTGAACATGGGCATCGTGCTGTTTGTAGCGCATGTGCATGGTGTGGCCATTGGTCCGGGCGCGATGCTCGCGGGTCTGGTGCTGGCCGTGGTGACCAGTTGGTCCGTGGTGGGCTTGCCCAGTCAGGTGACCTTCTTCAACACCACTGTGCCCATGTCGTTGGCGATGGGCGTGCCCACCGGCATCTTGCCGCTGCTGCTGGCCGTGGAGGTCATCCCCGATTTGTTCCGCACGGTGGGCAATGTGACCGCAGACCTGGTTGCCACGGCGGCGGTCACGCGCGGCGGCGGCTCGCCGCCGGCCAATACGTTGTAGGTTTACGCAACCTCCCTTATCGTTACTGGCAGTGAACCAGATAGATCCAGACCAGTCGTCCGGCCTCTCGCAATTGGTGCTGCGCGCCACTGTGTCTGGCATGCCGCTGGAATGGATCGATTACCGTGAAGCGGCCCGCTTGCACACGCAGGGCCAAGTCGCTTGGAGTTGCGGCTCGCCGCTGCATCGTTTGCGTGGCGGCACCAGTGCGGCCACCGGCCTGCGCACCGTGCTCGAAATTCATTCGATCATCGCCACCGTTGGGCGCACGGCCAATCCGGGCAACATCTACGCCGATTACGTGCCGCCGCTCAACAACCAAACCCTGTTCCGTCGTGACGGTCATCTGTGTCTGTACTGCGCGCAGCGGTTTCCCGAAGTGCAGTTGTCGCGCGACCATGTGCGGCCGTTGAGCAAGGGTGGCGCAGATCACTGGAACAACGTCGTCACCGCGTGCCGTCGTTGCAACAACGCCAAGGCATGGCGCACCCCCGAGCAGGCGCATATGCAACTGGTCGCAGTGCCTTTCACGCCCACCTATGCCGAGTACATTTATCTCAAGGGTCGCCGCGTCATGAGCGACCAAATGGCCTTCCTGCTGGCACATTTCCCGCGTAGCAGTCCGCTGCATGAGCGCATCCGCAACGGCCACGGCTGACGCGTGGTTCATCTGATCGATGCGTCGGTGTACGTGTTCCGTGCGTACTACTCGATGCCGCCCGATATGCAGGATGCCGACGGTAATCCGGTGCATGCGCTGTATGGCTTTGCGCGCTTTCTGGGGGATCTGCTCGAAAAGGCGCGGCCCGAGTATGTCGCTGTGGCATTTGATGCCAGCTTATCCACCTCGTTTCGCAATCACATTTATCCAGCCTATAAAGCCAACCGCGAACCGGCGCCGCCGGATCTGGCCTTGCAGTTCGAACGCTGCCGGCAGTTGTGCGCGCATCTGGGCTTGGCGGCGTTCGATAGCACCGAATATGAAGCCGACGACATCATCGGCACCTTGGTACACAAGCTGCGCGAGGAGGGACTGCGCAGCACTGTGGTCACGCGTGACAAAGATCTGGCGCAGTTGCTGCGGCCCGGCGATGTGTACTGGGATTGGGCGGGCAGTGTCCGCTACCACTATCACGAGAT
>CANFSB010000122.1 GCA_947449495.1 Pseudomonadota bacterium | reverse complement strand
GGGCCCAGCGCCGCCTGCACTTCCTCGATCAACATCATTTGCAGTCGACCGCGATGCACAGCCACCTGCGGCCAGCCATACCCGGCCTGCAGACCTCGCGGCTCGTGCCAGACCATGCGGCCATCGGCCATGCGATACACCAGATCGGTGATGGGCACACCGAGCTTGACCAACTTATCCAGCAGCCCAAGCTCTGCCAGCTCGCGCACCGCATGCGGCAGCACATTGATGCCTACACCCAGCGGCTGTGGCTTGTGCACTGCCTCATAAACCACAGGTTTGAAGCCCACTCGCGCCAAACTCAGCGCGGCAGTCAGACCCACGATGCCGCCACCCACAATCGCAATACGCAAAGACGGATTACTCATAACAGCGCAAAACCCTCATAACCCATGGCCGCAACCTGGGTGCATTTATCGACGTAGTTTGGAAAACCAATGTGAGCCAGAAACACGCGCGGCTTACCGGGAATGTTGGCGCCCAGATACCAGGAGTTGCAGCTGGTATAGAGCGTGGACTCGGCCACAGCACCCACGTGCTTGACCCAAGCGTCTTCGGCCTCGGCCTGCGCTTCAATGCTGTGCAGACCCTTCACTTTCAAATAGCCCAAGCAGTCGGCAATAAAGTCCACGTCCTGCTCGATAGCAGGGACCATGTTGGTGAACACCGACGGGCTCTGCGGGCCGGTCACCATAAACAGATTGGGGAAGCCCTGCGTCTGGACGCCCAGATAGGTGCGCGCACCGGCGGCCCATTTGTCAGCCAGTGATTGTCCGCCCTTGCCACGGATGCCCATGCGCAGCAGCGAACCGGTCATCGCATCAAAGCCCGTGGCAAACACGATGACATCACAGGCATAGGTCTTGCCTGCGACCACAATGCCTTCGGGCACGATGCGATCTATGCCGCCACCTGCCAGATTGACCAGCGACACATGAGGCTGGTTGTAGGTGGCGTAGTAGTCACTGTCGAGGCACACACGCTTGCAGCCAAACAATTGCTTCGGGCTCAACGCCTCGGCCGTTGCCGGGTCTTTGACCGTGGCGCGAATCTTCTCGCGCACAAACTCAGCAGCCACCTTGTTGGCTTCGCTGTCCATCATCAAGTCATTGAAGGCAGCGCCAAACGACACGCCCCCCTTGGCCCAGCGCGCTTCCATTTCGGCGCGCGCCGACTCGGGCGGATCTGTCAGAGCCGACACATTGCGATGTTCAAACTCTGCGGCCAGCGGCATACGACCCCAACGCTCACGATAGCCGCGATAGTCCGCCTTGATGGCGGCCTGCACCGCAGGATCCAGCGGTGCATTGCGCGCCGGGATCGTATATGCGGCCGTGCGCTGAAACACGGTGACCTGCGCTGCCTGCTTGGCAATCTCTGGCATGACCTGGATACCTGATGAACCGGTACCAATCACCGCCACCCGCTTACCCGCAAAGTCATAGCCGTCACGCGGCCAGTTGCCCGTATGCAAAACAGCGCCTGCAAAGCTGTCGCGCCCGGCAATGTTGGGCATGTTGGCCGACGACAGCACACCGCTGGCCGAGATCAGATAGCGGGCGGTCAAGGTCTGCCCGCTCTCTAGAGTCACCGTCCAGAAGCTGCCCGCTTCGTCATACACCGCAGACACCACACAGGCATTGAACTGGATGTCGCGGCGCAAGTTGAAGCGATCACAGACGTGGTTCAGATAGCGCAGGATCTCCACGCCGGTGGCATAGCGCTCGCTCCACACCCATTCTTGTTGCAAGGCTTCATCGAACTTGTAGGAGTACTGCAGGCTCTCGATGTCGCAGCGCGCACCGGGGTAGCTGTTCCAGTACCAGGTGCCGCCCACGCCGCCAGCCTTCTCGACAATGCGCGCCTTAAGGCCCAAGCGGTGCAGCCGGTGCAGCATATATAGCCCACCAAAGCCCGCACCCACGACGATCGCATCCAGATCCGTCTGTACTTCCGACATGGTTCCCCCAGCCTGTTGTTCTTTTATTCGCCGACCTATCGCGCAGCTATTTTTGCCAGGACACGCTGATCACTGTCTGCGGCCCAGCGTGCGGCCACGAATCAAATCGGCTGCGCGCTCGCCAATCATGATCGTAGGCAGATTGGTGTTGCCACTGGTGACATCGGGCATCACCGATGCATCAACCACACGCAGCGCCTCGACGCCGCGTACGCGCAGCTGCGGATCAACCACAGCATCTGCATCCACACCCATGCGGCAAGTGCCCACCGGGTGCGACCGGTGACCGGCATTGGCACGTAGATGCTCGCGGATCGCCGCATCATCCTCGTTGCCAAGGCCCGGCAGCATCTCGTTGCGGATCATGTCGCGCAACGGTGACTGCTTAAACAGTTCACGGCTGAGCTTGAGCCCGCGCACCATCGCTTCCAGATCATAAGGATCTTGGAACACATTCATCTGAATCAGCGGTGCGTCGGCAGGGTTGGTCGAACGCAGCTTGACCCAACCGCGCGAGCGCGGTTGCAAGTGACCAATGCGCACCGTGAGCCGCGCAGTGGGCTTGCGCTGCAGCAGCGGCGTCCACAACTTGGCGTGATTGCTCACCGGCAGGCAAGTGAGCTGCAAGTCTGGTTGTGGCAAGCCCGGCAACGAACGCACAAACACATTAGCTGTTGAACCGGCATAGGCCATCGGCCCGCCATGATCCACGAACCAACGCGCTGCATTAAAAGCGGCACGATCCAGACGCAAATAAGGCGTCAGACCGATGTGCTCGCGCAGTTCGTATTCATTAAGGATATTCGGATGGTCGCTCAGGTTGCGACCCACGCCCGGCAAATCCACTATCGGCTCAATACCCAGGGCGCGCAGTTCATCGGCGGGACCAATGCCCGAGAGCATCAGCAGCTGCGGCGTGTTGTAGGCGCCACCACACACCACCACTTCGCGCTGCGCGTGCGCCGTCTGCAACTGGCCGTCGCAGTGGTACTGCACGCCGGTGGCACGGCCGTTGGCTATGAGCACGCGGTGCGTCAGTGCGTCAGTGCGGATCACTAGATTGGTGCGATGCATTACCGATCGCAGATACGCGCGCGCCACACTAGAGCGCTGGCCGTCACCGATGGTGGACTCGATACGCGACACACCATCGTACTCAGGGCCGTTGGGGTCTTCGCACAGCGGATAACCCGCCGCCAGTGCCGCATCGCGCACCGGTTCCCATAACAGCGCTGGGCTCTCCGGTCGCGTCACGCGCACCGGGCCGTCGCCACCATGCACGTCGCTGGCGCCGCGCCAGTGGGTCTCGAGCCGGCGAAAATACGGCAGCACGTGGTCATAGTCCCAACCCGTCGCACCCATGCGGGCCCAACGGTCAAAGTCCTCGCGCGGTCCGCGGATGGCGATCATCGCGTTGATCGACGATGAGCCACCCAGCACACGACCGCGCGGCAGATCCAATCGACGTCCATTGAGATAGGGCTCGGGCTCGGTCTTGTACTGCCAAGTGCCAAAGCTTCCCAGCGCCACCTTAATAAAGGCCAGCGGCATCACCTGCAGCGGATGACGGTCGCGCGGACCCGCCTCCAGCAGCAACACGCGCACGGCAGGGTCCTCGGTCAGCCGCGTGGCCAAAGCGGCGCCGGCCGAGCCAGACCCCACTACGATGTAATCAAACTCGGACTTCATGCACCGACCCCCACCCTGCTCTACAAGATCAGTGTTGCTGACTCTCCCGCGAACCTATCACAGTCATGATCGTCTGCTTACCCTTCGCTGTCGGCCGAATATGAACCCGGCGACCGTCGCCTTCGTCAGGAACACGCAATGCAAAGCCGTCTTCAATCAACTGTTCTAGCTTTCGCAGCGCTGTCGTCACAGGTGCTCTAGACGCGATACAAAGGCTGGTGGTGGATATCTTTTTATTCAATAACCAGCTCTTTCCCAATTCACTGAGCATGTTCCAGGCAGGATCTGACTGAAAAATCCCAGGGAGCAGCTGGCAACGCAACTCATCAATCCGTTCCATTGATGACAGGACCTGAAGGTTTCTTGGTGAATTGCGCAATGGGCCGGAGGCAACCTCTCCAGCCTCAAATCGTGGCATGCAGTCGCCAACCTGTTGTAGTTCTGCTGTCAGCGCTCGCAACTTAAGCCCGATACCACGCGCGTTTTCACCAAGCTTGGAAACTTGGTCAAGCCCATTCTTAATGTCGTGCTCATAAGTACTGCGCAACTGCTCCGTCCGTGCGCAAGCTCTAGCCTTGGCAACAGCAGTTAAAATTGCACCGGCTGCGACCGGCCGCACCAGAAAAGCGGACAGTTCTGCGTTAGCCAAAGCCACCGCTGAATCTGCTTGGGGCTGGCGAGAAATCAGAATCGACTGAAGCCAATGCCGTTCAGGGACCCTGAGTTTAATGGCGCTGATCAACTCAAGGCCTTGCTCAGGTTCAGCTACATCAATCAGCAGCACCCCGATAGAAGCGTCTGCTGCCATAACATCACAAGCTAGTTCAGCGCTCACCACCACACTCCCAAGCAACAGCGCCAGAGAAAGATGGTCTTGATAGATTTCGGATGAAAGCCTGTCCTGACTGGCAATCAGCACCGTCGTGTCAGCAGACGCGCTTGGCGTCGAAGCGCGCG
>CANFSB010000121.1 GCA_947449495.1 Pseudomonadota bacterium | reverse complement strand
TGCGCCGATGGGTGTGACTTGGGTGCGATCCTCGTAGCGCGACGGCAGCGTGAACAGCGCGTCGTCGAGTTCTACGTTTACAGTCCCAGGATGCAATCCATCTCCACACGCGCACCGCGCGGCAGCGCTACCACACCGATCGCGGCGCGCGCCGGCCAGGGCTGCGGAAAATAGGTGGCCATGATCTCGTTGACGCGGCCGAAGTGGCCCAGGTCAGTAAGAAACACGTTGAGCTTGAGTGTGTTGGCCAGCGTGCCGCCAGCAGCTTCGGCAATAGCCGCCAGATTGTCGAACACGCGGCGGATCTCGGCGTCTATGTCATTGCCGATCAGTTGACCCGTGGCCGGATCCAGCGGGATCTGCCCAGACACGTAGACGGTGTCGCCATAACGCACCGCCTGTGAGTAGGTGCCGATAGCGGCAGGAGCGTTGGCGGTCTGGATAACACTGCGGCTCATGCGTCGGGGTTCCTGTTGGTCTGAGTGGGTGTGCGCAGGCGCTCGCGCCGCGATTCGGATTTAAGGATGGTGCGCGCTACATGCAGCACTTCTGGCATATGCCGAACGCGTTTTAGGATGCGTGCCAGATGGTCGCGGTCACGCACTTCGATTTCCATGGTGATAACCGAGATATCACCATCGCGTTGCTCGAGTGTGACGTGCTGGATGTTGGTTTGCGTGTCGGCGATGGCCGCCGAGATAGCTGCCAGCATGCCGACTTTGTTGGCAGCTTCGACGCGTACTTCGGAGCTGAACAGCTGCGTGGTGTCATCTTGCCAATTGACCGGCTGCCACTTGTCCGGATGCTTGTGATAGTCGTCGACGTTGGCGCACTCATCGCGATGTATAAGGATGCCGCGGCCACTGCTGAGGAACGCGATGATCGGATCGCCAGGAACGGGATGGCAGCAGGGCGCGTAGCTGACCAGCAGTCCCTCGGTGCCGGCAACTTCCAGCGATGTTCGTTCGCCATGGGCATTGCTCTGGTCGGGCAGTAGCAGGCGTGCAGTCAGCGGCGCGAGCCGCTCGCCCAACCCGACCTTCTCGAACAGCTCATCGCGCTCGGTGAGCCCGAACTCGGTCAGTGTTGCTGCCAGCGCTGCAGGTGCCACAGCTTCGACATCGATGCCGAACTCTGCCAGCGAGGCGTTGAGCAGTTGCCTTCCAAGCTCGACCGCTTCGTTGCTGCGTAGCGAGCGCAAGTAATGACGAATGGCGCTGCGCGCCTTGGCCGACACGACGAAGTTAACCCACGAAGGATTGGGCTGGGCCCCGTTGGCAGTGACGATTTGTACGGTCTGGCCGTTGCGCAGCACTGTGCGCAGTGGCGCCAGACGGCGATCGACCTTGGCGGCCACACAGCGGTTGCCCACATCGGTATGCACTGCATAGGCAAAGTCGACCACGGTAGCGCCGCGCGGCAATCGCAGGATCGCGCCCTTGGGCGTGAACACATAGACCTTGTCGGGGAACAGATCGACCTTGACGCTCTCGATGAATTCTTCGGAGTTGCCGCTCTCCTGCATTTCGACCAAGTGCGACAACCAGGCGCGCGCGCGCTCTTGTTGCACGCTGTCGTTGCTGCGTACGCCGGATTTATATTTCCAGTGGGCGGCGATGCCGCTCTCGGCGACATGGTGCATGTCTTCGGTACGAATCTGCACTTCGATGGGCACGGCATTGGGCCCGAACAGTGTGGTGTGCAGCGACTGATAGCCGTTGACGCGCGGGATGGCGATATAGTCTTTGAAGCGGCCCGGCATAGGCCTGAAGGTGCCGTGCACCACGCCCAGTGCGCGATAGCAGGTGTCTGCACTGTCGACCACGATGCGCAGCCCATACACATCGACGATCTCTGCCAGCAGCGCACTTTTGCGGCGCATCTTGCGATAGATGCTGTAGAGGTGCTTTTCGCGCCCTTGAACCTTGGCGTTAATGTTGGCGCGTTGCAGCGAGGCGTTGAGTGCGGTCTCGATGCGCGACAGAAATTCTTTCTGGTTGCCGCGTGCGCGTTTGAGTGCGCGTTCAATAACGCGATGGCGATGCGGATACAGGGTTTGGAAGCCCAGGTCTTCCAGCTCGAGCTTCATGCCGTAGAGGCCCAGACGCTCGGCTACCGGCGCATAAATTTCGAGTGTTTCGCGCGCGACCTGCCGGCGCTTGTGCACCGGCATGCTGTCGATGGTGCGCATGTTGTGGGTGCGATCGGCCAGCTTGACCATGATGACGCGCAGGTCGCGCACCATCGCCATGAGCATTTTGCGAAAGCTCTCGGCCTGCGCTTCTTCGCGGCTTTTGAACTTGATCTGGTCTAGCTTGGTGACGCCGTCGACGATCTCGGCCACATCGGTGCCAAAGCGCGCGGCGATCTCTTCTTTGGCGATAGGCGTGTCTTCGATGACATCGTGCAGGATGGCGCTGACGATGGTGTCTGCGTCCAAGTGCAGGTCGGCGAGGATTTCGGCGGCGGCTACCGGGTGAGCGATGTAGGGCTCGCCGGAGCGGCGTCGTTGGCCCTCATGGGCCAAGGTGCCAAAGCGCCCGGCTTCGCGGATGCGGTCGACTTGGTCGGGCGGCAGGTAGGCCGCGACCTTGCTCAGCAGTTCATCGAGTCCGGGAGTGCGCTTCGCGGAGGACGCGGGCAGTGGCCCGGACGGCGAAGGCGCGGGGTCCATGTGCAGCGGCCGGGATCAGTCTCCGAGGCCGAACTGCGGCGCGCGAAAGCCCGCTAACTGTGCGTCGATATCGTTCTCGGCGGACAGTTCGGGGGCCAGCGGCGGCGGCGGCGGCTCGGGGGGCATCAGCATTTCGGCAGTCATGTTGCCTTCGGCAATCTCGCGCAGCGCGATCACCGTGACTTTGTCGTTGTCGGGCTCGACAGTGGGCGGGGCGCCGTTGGCCAGCCGACGGGCGCGAACAGATGCCACAAGCACCAGCTCAAACAGGTTGTCGACGTTATTCAGACAGTCTTCGACGGTGACTCGTGCCATGGCGTTTCGCTTCTGGAATTACAGCTAAGGTCGGTCTGCAAGTATACGCGCCGCAGGGGGAATCACGCCAGCAGATTTGCCAGCAGTGGTGACAGTCCGGGCCGGTCGGCACGCAGCGATGCGCCGTGGCCGGCGATGATCTGCTGCAAGTCGGCCAGCGCCCGGCCGAAGTCGTCATTGATCACCGCGTAGTCAAACTCCAGGCAGTGCGACATATCGCCCTGCGCATCGGCCAGCCGGCGCGCGATCACCTGCGGGCTGTCGGTGGCGCGCCCCTCCAGGCGCTGGCGCAAGGTGGCCAGCGAGGGCGGCAGAATGAAGATGCTACGGGTGTCGGGCCGCGCCTGACGCACCTGACGGGCGCCCTGCCAGTCTATTTCCAGGATGACGTTGCGACCGGCTGCCAGCTGCGCCTCGACCTGTTCGCGGCCGGTGCCATAGTGATTGTCGAACACCTGTGCGTGTTCCAAAAAGCCGTCCGCCAGCACGCGCTGCGCGAATACCTCTGGCGTCACAAAGTGATATTCGCGGCCGTCGAGTTCGTTCGGGCGCGGTGGCCGCGTGGTGTGCGATACCGACAGCGCCAGCTGCGGCTCGGCCGCCAGCAGCGCCTTGACGAGGCTGGTCTTGCCGCCCCCGGAGGGCGCAGCGATCACATACAGGTGGCCGGATTCGGTCATGGCTGCGCAGGCTACCGCAAATGAGCGTCAGTAACCGCGTTGTGGATCGACCACCAGCAGCATGCGTTCGCCCGCCGCATAGCGGCGCAAGTTTTCGACGGCCAGAATCCAGCGCGCATCACCGGGCAGGTCTGAACGGGACGAAATGTGCGGGGTAATGAGCACCCGCGGTGCCCGCCACAGCGGATGGTTGGGCGGCAGCGGCTCCGGTTCGGTGACATCCAGGCCCGCGCTACCCACGCGGCCGTCGTTGAGCGCCTGCACCAGATCGTTGGTGACCACGCTGGCGCCGCGCGCCACGTTGATGAACATCGCGCCGCGCGGTAACGCGTCAAAGAAGCGCTTGTCATAGAGACCCGTGGTAGCCGCAGTCAGCGGCACGGCACTGACCACGACATCGGCCTGTGCTGCCAGCGTCAGCAGTTCGGCCGGTTGGCCGACATACGACACAAAGGCCGGCACCGGGCCACCGCCTTCGCGCGTGGCAATGACTTTCATACCCAGCGCGGCAGCACGGCGCGCCACTTCGGTGCCGATGCCCCCTAAGCCCGAGACCAGCAGTGTTTTGCCATCAACCGAGATCATGCGCAGCGCCGAGCCGGTGTCACTGCCCCAATGGCCGCGCGCCGTATCGGCTGCAAAGCCATCCAGCCCATGTGCCAACGCCAGCATCAGCGCAATGGCGTGTTCGGCGATGGCCGGTGAATCGACGCCACGCATGTTGGTCACCAACACGCCCGGGGCACGTACCGCGGGCAGGCCGACGCAGTTTTCGACGCCGGCAGACAGCGACACCAGCCAGCGCAACTCGCGCGCGCCATCGAGTATGCGTGCATCGCAGATGGACGGATTGAAGCCGATGATCACATCAGCCTCGACCGCTTCGGCAGCAGCCATGGTGCGGTCGGTGGCGATGACGATGCGCGCACCGGGTGCTACGGCACCAAATGTTGCAGCCTGTGCGGCCAGCGCAGCATTACCTTGGGCCAGTAGCAGTACTTTGCGCGGTGCTTGCCAGCGTGCGTTGCTGCGCTGGGGTTGCGGCGCCTCATCGACGCGCAGTGCTGTGAGAGTGCCTGCGACGCGCGGATCAGCCGGCGGTGCTGCGGCCTGTGCGCTCAGTGCG
>CANFSB010000120.1 GCA_947449495.1 Pseudomonadota bacterium | reverse complement strand
TCGGCATTGAAGATGCGATAGAAGGCTTCGGTGTTGCTGCTGCGCGGTCGCTCGATGATCAATGCCTGATCAAAGCCGATGCCGCGATGGCGATCGGCCAGCTGTTGCCACTGTTGCGGCGTGAGTTGTTCGGCAATGGCATCGGACTCGAACACGATGAAGTCGTTGCCCAGCCCGTGCATCTTGGTGAAATCGATTTGCATCGTGCGCACAGGATACACCGCCGGCCGCGGTGATCTTTCAGTCGAACAGCCGCTCGGTCAGACGAAAGATGGCCGAGATGTCCTCATCGCCATAGCCGTCGGCCACCAGCTTCTCGTAATCGGCCAACACGTTGTCCACCACTGGCAGCGCACCGCCGCAGGCGGCAGCCATATCGCGGCAGATACGCAGGTCCTTCTGGTGCAGTCGCACGCGAAAGCCCGGCGGAAAGCGCTCGTTGACCATAAACGGCGCGCGATTGACGAAGTACCAGCTGGAGCCTGCGCCCTTGCCCAGCGTCTCGACGACCTGCGCCAGCGGTAGCCCCTGTGCCTTGGCAAACGACATGGCTTCGCCCACGGCGCGGATGATGCCGGCGCACATGATCTGGTTGGTGGCCTTGGCGGCCTGACCTGCGCCGGTCTCACCAAAGCGCGTGATCGTGCGACCCATGGCAGTAAGCACCGGTTGGGCACGATCAAATGCAGCCTGGCTGCCGCCGACCATGATAGCCAGTGCGGCATCGCGCGCACCTTCGGTGCCGCCACTGACGGGGCAATCGAGAAAATCCACGCCCAGCGGTGCAAGCAGCGCAGCGGCTGCTTTGGCGGTTTCGCCGCTGACCGTCGAACAGTCGATGACCAGTTGCCCGGCGCGCAGGCCCGGCAGCAGTTGGTTCACGACTGCCAGCACATCGACATCAGCTGACACACACATCACCACTACATCGCAGGCTGCAGCTACTTGCGCCGGTGTGGCTGGCGCCAAGCAACCCAGCTCTGCTGCCAGCGTGGTGGCCTTATCTGTGCTGCGGTTCCACACGGCAGTGAGTAATTTGGCGCGATGGAGGTTGCGGGCCATGTGGGCACCCATGGCGCCCAGGCCAAGAAATCCAGTCTTCATGTATGCGAGCTCCGGTGTGCGCTATTTGGCGCAGAGTTGTTGCATCTCGGTGCGCGCGGCGATGCGATACGCATCAATCTGATCGGCGTCGAGGTATTGCTGGTTGCCTTGTGCATCGGGTTTGTAGATGCGTGCCGAGGCAACAGATTGTTCGTAGTTCTCGGTGGCCTTTTTGCAGTGGTCTGCACGCACTGCTGCTACATCTGTCTTGACCTGTTGGGCTGAGCGCTTGGCAGCGGCTGTGTCTATAGCTGGTGCCGTTGCGGTAACTGCCGGTGTGGTTGCAGCGGGTCGTGCTGCAGCCCGGGGCAATGAGGTGACTTTCTCGGCGCCGGGCACTGGCCGATCGGTGAACTGCCAAATTCCATTGGCATCCTTGTAGCGCCAGACATCGGCCGCTTGCGCAGACAAAGCCAGCAGCACAGCACAGGCGCTCAGCAGCAGGCGAGGGTGGGCCATATCAGTCTCCGGCACGTGGGCTGTCAGTCTCTACAAAAGAGAAAGCCCCGGCAACCTTGCGGCTACCGGGGCTGTCAGGGTGTTACCCCGCGTCCCTTGCAGGACAGTTCATCAGTCGTAAGCGCGCTCACCGTGCGAGGTGGTGTCCAGACCCTCACGCTCGGTGTCTTCGTTGACACGCAGGCCGATGGTCAGATCGACCAACTTGTAAGCGACCAGCGACACGACCGCAGACCAGACGATCGTGGTGCCTACGCCCCACAGCTGCGAGATCACCTGCGCCGTCATGTCGAAGTCGGCCACCTTGTCAGCGACGTAGTCGTACACGCCAGTGCCGCCCAGTGCCGGATCGGCCAGCACGCCGGTCATGATGGCGCCCAGGATGCCGCCGACGCAGTGCACGCCGAACACGTCCAGTGAGTCGTCGTAGCCCAGCGCACTCTTGAGCTTGCTGACTGCCAGCAAGCAGACCACACCGGCGATCAGGCCCAGAACGATGGCGCCCATCGGGCCGATAAAGCCGCAGGCCGGAGTCACGGCCACCAGGCCGGCTACTGCACCTGAAGCAGCGCCCAGCATGGTCGGCGTGCCGCGGGCGATCCACTCAACAAACATCCAGCTCAGCGTGGCGGCGGCAGTAGCCAGGATGGTGTTAGCGAACACCAGCGCAGCCAGACCGTTGGCCTCGAGGCCCGAACCCACGTTGAAGCCGAACCAGCCCACCCACAACAGGGCGGCACCGATCATGACGAAAGGCACGTTGTGCGGCGGCATGGCGACCTTGCCGTAGCCGGTGCGCTTGCCGATCACCAAGGCGCCGATCAGGCCTGCAATACCGGCGTTGATGTGCACCACGGTGCCACCGGCGAAATCCAGCGCGCCCTTTTGGAACAGGAAGCCTGCAGTCGAGCCTGCAGCAGCACCTGCTTCAGCACTGGTGTAGGCATCAGGACCGGCCCAGAACCAGACCATGTGCGCGACAGGCAGGTAAGAGAAGGTGAACCACAGGACCATGAAAACCAGTACCGCGGAGAACTTCACGCGCTCGGCAAATGCGCCGAGGATGAGGCAGGGGGTAATGGCTGCGAAGGTCAGTTGGAAAATGAAGAAGGCCAACTCTGGAATGACGACACCCTTGCTGAAGGTGGCGGCATTCACGTCGGTGGCCAAGCCTTGCATGAACAGGCGATCAACACCGCCGATGAAATCGTTGCCGGCGGTGAAGGCGAAGCTGTAACCGTAGATGGCCCACAGCAATGCCATCAGCGAGAAGGTGACAAACACCTGCATCAGCACCGACAGCACGTTCTTGCTGCGGACCATGCCGCCGTAGAACAGCGCCAAGCCAGGGATGGTCATCAGGATGACCAGCACTGTCGAGGTGAGCATCCATGCGGTATCGCCCTTGTTGGGGACAGGTGCAGCATCGGCCGCAGCGGCCAGGACGGGGAGCAGCGTGCCCAGCGCTGCCATCGCGCCGCCTGCTAGGCGCGGTTTGAGAGATGAGGCGAGATCAATGCGCATGTGCGACTCCCAGTTCTTCAAGTTGCCGCGTTACCGGTCTCGCCGGTGCGGATACGAATGGCCTGCTCGAGTTCGCCAGCGATGATGCTGCCGTCGCCGACTCTGCCCGTACGGGAGATATTGGCGATGGCTTCGAGGACCGGCTCGAGGACGCTGTCTGCGACAGCCACCTCGAGCTTGACCCTCGGTCCGAATCCGTCTTCCAGCACTTCTGTAACGGTCACGCCTTGAACGCCAAGCTCTGCCATGGCGTTTCGAAGGTCATCCAGCTTGAAAGGCCGGACTACAGCCGTGATCATTTTCATGATGTGCATTTGGTCAGGATCTGGCACATAAGCCACATTGCCGAACATCTACCAGTACGCTTGAATCCACGAAGGACGAGCGAACTCGAGTAGGTGTTTTGCAGAAACCGTGCCACGGGCTCTGCCCTTGCCGCGGCGCTCTGGGGTAGGTCGACACCCCGATTTCGCACAGTTTTAGACATGCGCCCTGTTTTGACGCACCAATTGGGTGCTTGCTTGCCAAGGATCACCATGAATACCAGTCGCATCGAAGAGCTTGCCCGCCAACTGTTCGAGACCGTGCCGCCTGCACTACGGGCCGCGCAGCACGACCTCGAAGCCAATTTCCGCAGCGTCCTGCGCGCCGGTCTGGCGCGTCTGGATCTGGCCACGCGCGACGAGTTCGACGCCCAGGCGCGAGTGCTCGAGCGCACCCGGCAAATGGTCGAACAACTCGAGGCGCGAGTGCGTCAGCTTGAGGCGCAACCCAAGCGCGATTGAGTCCGCCGGCCCCGCGCCGGCGCCCACGTCCAAGGAGGGACCATGGGCATCGCACACATACACAGCCGCGCGCAGGTCGGGCTGGCCGCGCCGCCTGTGCGCGTTGAGCTGCATTTAGGCAGTGGCCTGCCTGGCTTTACCATCGTCGGGCTGCCGGCACCGGTGGTGCGCGAAAGCAAAGAGCGGGTGCGCGCTGCGCTGGTGCAGTGCGGCTTCGAGTTTCCTGCCGGGCGCATTACCGTCAACCTGGCGCCGGCAGATCTACCTAAAGAAGGCGGGCGCTTCGATCTGGCTATCGCCTTGGCCATCCTGGTGGCCTCGGGTCAGCTGCAGCCGCAACTCGACCTGCAACGCTTAGAGGTCTATGGCGAGCTGGCGCTGGGCGGCGAAATCAAACCCGTGCCCGGGCTGCTGTTGGCCGCGCTGCACGGTGCGCGGCTTGAGCACCGGCTGCTGATCGGCGTGGGCAATGCCGCCGAGGCACAACTGGCCGGCTGTCAGCGGCTGTTGGTTGCGGCCACGCTGGCCGAGGCCTGTGCACTGCTCAAGGGTGAGGCGGTCCCCGACACGCCCATACAATCCGCCGCGGTCACGGCCGGCCCCCCACTGCCAGATATCGCCGACGTGCGCGGTCAGTGGCAGGGCAAACGTGCCTTGATCATCGCTGCTGCGGGTGGTCACAGCCTGCTCATGACGGGCCCACCGGGAGCCGGCAAAAGCATGCTGGCACAGCGTCTGCCGGGTTTGTTGCCGCCGCTGACACATGACGAAGCGCTGGAAGTGGCGGCCATAGATGCCATCGCGCAGCGGCGCGCGGGTGTGCATCAGTTCGGGTTGCGGCCGTTTCGCTCCCCGCATCACACGGCCTCTGCGCATGCGTTGGTGGGTGGTGGACGCGAGGCGCGGCCGGGTGAGGTCAGCCTGGCGCATCGCGGCGTGCTGTTTCTTGACGAGCTGCCCGAGTTCGATCGCCGCGTGCTCGAAGCGCTGCGTGAGCC
>CANFSB010000119.1 GCA_947449495.1 Pseudomonadota bacterium | reverse complement strand
GACGATGTCGAGACGCAGCTGCCGTTGTGGGCGGATGCCTTGTATGGCGCGTTGCAAAAAGCCTGCAGCTTCGAGTCTGCGTCATGATCATCGAGCCCACCATGCTGGACGCGCTGACATTCAAGCCGCACGGTGTGCAGATCATCGAGGCCAGTGCCGGCACTGGTAAAACCTGGACTCTAGCTGCGCTGTATGTGCGCCTGGTGCTGGGCGATGACCGCGCCCCACTCGAGCCGCGACAAATTTTGGTGATGACTTTTACCGACGCAGCGATGGAAGAACTGCGCGAACGTATCCGTGAGCGCTTGGCACTGGCGGCACGCGTGTTTCATGGTGATCCGTCAGCTCTCGAAAAGGCCGATGCCTTCCTGCTGGAGCTGCGCGACAGGCGCGGTACCAACTTGCTTGCAGATGCTATGCGACTGGACAGTGCGGCTCGATCGATGGACGAGGCCGCCATCTTCACCATTCACGGCTGGAGCCACCGCATGCTGCGCGAGCATGCGTTTGAAAGCGCCAGCCTGTTTGAGCAACGCAAAATAGATGATCCGCAGGCTCTGCAGTTGCAGGTGCTGCATGACTACTGGCGATTGCACATTTACACCCTCAGTGCTGCCCAGTCGCTGGCGCTGCCAGACTTTGCCAAGTCGCCTGCCGACCTGCTGGGCAAGCTCAAAAAACGCATCGCCGAGCGCTCGCACAAATCACTCACTGCCGAAGCACCCCCTCTAGACACTTTTGGGCAGGCCTTTGATGTCCGGTCGCAATGGTGCGCACAAGTGCAAGCATTGGAAGAGCGTGCCAGACAGCTATGGCGTGACCACCGTGCGGATATTGAGGCGCAGTTGGCTGCGGCTTATGAAGGTCACCTCAAAAAGCCATCCTTTGGCAGCCCTAATCATGCAGCTCACATGCAGGCCATGCGTTTGTGGGCCGAAGGGGGCGCGGCCAGCGATCGGTGGCCTGCCAAGTTCACACTACAAAACCTGACTCAACAAACGAAACAAAAATGCACCACGCCCGTCGATCACTTCGGCGTGTACCAGGCAATACAAAACTTGGAGGTGGTCAGGGCACAGGCCCCTGCGGCGTGGGATTTGGTCTACGACCACGCTGCCGACTGGATCTGCGCCGAAGTCACCCGTCGCAAATTGCAGCGTGGCGAGTTCGACTTTCATGACCTGCTGCAGCGTCTGCACTACGCCTTGAATCTGCCTGACAGTGGGCTGCCCGCAGTAATCCGCGCCCAGTACCCGGTCGCGTTAGTCGATGAGTTTCAGGACACCGATGCGCTGCAATATGGCGCGCTCCACCAGATTTATCTGGCCGACCGCGACTGGCGTGAGGGCGACGATAGCGCTCTGGTGATGATCGGTGACCCCAAGCAGGCCATCTATCGATTCCGTGGCGCGGACTTGGGTATCTATATGCAGGCGCGCGACGCCGCAGACCAGATCCACACACTCAGTGGCAACTTCCGTTCATCAAAGCCGCTGGTCGACGCGGTCAATCACATCTTCCTGAACGCGGAGAAACCGTTCGGCGATATCACCTACCAACCCGTCATGGCTAAAAGAGCCGACAGCGTGGTGTCGGTGCTGCGCCCTGACGGCTCGCAGTGGCCTGCGCTGACAGTCTGGACACCCCAGGACATCAACTTAACCAAGAAATCCGCGCTCGAAGACGAATTTTCGCAGGGCATGGCCACGCAGATTGTGGCGCTGTTGCACGAAGGCCAAGTGAAGCCGGAACAGATAGCAGTGCTGGTGCGCACGGGCAAGGAAGCCCGTCTCATCCGCAAAGCGCTGCAAGAGCGCGACGTGGCTACTGTGTATCTGTCAGAGCGCGACAGCGTGTATCAAAGCTCACAGGCTTTGCAGCTGTGGTATGTGCTGGCCGCTGTGCTGCGACCGCGCTCGTTGCGTGCGCTGCGTGCCGCGGTGGCCACCCGTCTGTACGGTCTTACTGACGTTGAACGTGAACAGTTGCTGCTGGATGACGTGAACCTGGAAGGTCTGGTCGAAGACTTTCTGGCATGGCAGGACGTATGGCGCACGCAGGGCGTTCTGGCCATGGTGCACAAGCTGCTGCATCAGCGTGGTGTGGCTGCGGCCTTGTTAGCACGGCTGCAGGGCGGTGAACGCGAACTGACCAACGTGTTGCATCTGGCCGCCCTGCTGCAGGAAGCCTCTGCGAGTCTGCAAGGTGAAACTGCGCTTCTGCGATTCTTAGGGGAACAGATCGGCGCTGACGACAGCCTTGACAGTAGCGCAGCGCAGTTGCGCTTGGAAACCGATGCCGCGCTGGTCAAGGTAATCACGCTGCACAAGTCTAAGGGCCTGCAATACCCGGTGGTGTTTCTGCCGTTCTCCTACACGTCTGCGACTTCGAAGGCAGATCCCGGCGAAGACAAAGATGATCCACACGTTAAAAAGCGACTCGAAGAAGAGCAGGCCGAATCGGTGCGCTTGATGTATGTCGCGCTTACCCGCGCCGAACGGGCGCTGTTTATGTCCGCGGCGACGCCAGGGTACATGCTCGAGAAGACCTCGCTCTTCAAACTGCTCAATCGCAAGACTAAGACCGACCTTATCGAGAAGCTGGAAGCGTGGGGTGCTTGCAGCGAGATCTGCATTGAAACATTGCCGACGCAGAACAAGCAGCGCTGGCGTGGCAACAGCACAGCAGCTGTACCGAGAGCCGCCCAGACATTGCTGCGCCGCCATCGCAGCACCTGGCGCAGCACCAGCTTCTCGTCGATGACGCGTGATCTGCACGCGATAACTGCCTTGCCTAAAACCTCGCAGGACGAGCTGCGCGAAGATAGACAAACTGATGCCGCGGGCGAACCGGCTACTTCACGCTTGAACACCAGTTGGTCTGGACTCAAGGGCGGCGAGCGCTTGGGTACGGCGATGCACGACCTGCTTGAGTGTCAGTTACATGAGGGCTGGCCCGTCGCTGCCAATTGTGCCTCGCCCGCTTGGGTCAAGTTGCTGCGCAAGCATGTGCGCAACCTCACTGCAGAAAAGATCACCGCAGAGCAGCTGACACAGTGGGTGCATGCCTGCACCCATGCGGTGCTGCCACTGGCCGGTAGCAGTCTGCAACTGCGCACCTTGGGCGCGCATCAGGCTGTGGCCGAAATGCCCTTCGTGCTGACCTTGCGTGGCACCGCGACCCGTCACGTCGATGCTCTGCTGAACACTTATGTACAGCCTGGTCAGCCGCGCATAGCGCTCTCACCGGATTTTCTGCAGGGGCAGCTGGTGGGTTCACTGGACGTAGTCATCGAGCACGAGGGCCGCTGGTATGTCATGGACTACAAGACCAACCAGATGGATGCTGATACGCACCAAGCGATGACCGATAAGATTCTGGAAAAGCGCTATGACCTGCAGTACAGCTTGTATCTGCTGGCGCTGCACCGTCTGCTCAAGTTGCGACTGCCAGACTATGACTATGACCAGCACATCGGTGGTGCGCTGTACTTCTTCCTGCGCTTGGTAGATCAACCTGGTGCCGGGCTCTATCACGACAGGCCGCCGCGCCAGTTCATCGAAGAGTTGGATGCCTATTTCTCGGCTGGTGCTGCATGAGCGCGTTGTGGCAAGACGGTGGCGCGGAGCCGCTTACTGCGCTGGACCGTGCTTTTGTGGCCTTTCTGCAGTCTACGCAGCCGTCCGATGACCTGCGCCATGCGTGGCTGGCGGCACTGGCCAGTCATCAATATGGCCGGGGTCATGCGTGCCTGGATTTGCAGGCCTTGCAGCACAGCGCGGCAGACACCCTGGGTTGGACCACCGAAGACTTGCAGGCTGTACCGGCAGACCTGGCGGACGCTGCCGCAACGTTACCTTGGGTGCAACAACCTAACAGCCCGTTGGTACTGATCGCGCAGCGGCTGTACTTGCGCCGGCCCTACAGCGCAGAACAAACTATTTTGCAGTCACTGCAGATGCGCAACGCGCAAACGGTGACCTCGCCACCGCAGCTACCGGTGTTGCTGGATGCGCTGTTCCCCGATTCTTTGCACAATCGCAGCAGCGACCTGCAACGTCGCGCCTGCGAAGTGGCAGCGCAGGGTTCCTTTACGCTGATTACCGGCGGCCCAGGCACCGGCAAAACCACCACCGTTACGCGGTTGCTGGCGGTGTTGATGCGCGTCGCGCAAGACCAGGGCGCTGCGCTGCCACGCATCAAGCTGGCCGCGCCCACCGGCAAAGCCGCCAGTCGGCTGACGCAGTCTATCGGGCGCAGTGTCCAGAACCTTCCGGCCGGATTTGTCTTTGATGTGTCGACCCTTCAGGCCGGAACGTTGCACAGTTTGCTGGGTGTGCGTGGCAATGCTTGGGATCGTGGTGTGCAGCCGCTTGAAGCGGACATCGTCATCGTTGATGAAGCCTCGATGGTTGATCTGGACATGATGGCGCGGCTGTTTACGGCGGTACCACCCGGTACACGCCTGATAGTGCTGGGCGACAAGGACCAGTTGGCATCCGTGGAAGCTGGCGCCGTGTTGGCGCAGCTGTGCCAACGCACCGCGCTCGCGTCACGCATCGTGACACTGACCCACAGTCATCGTTTCAGTGCCGACAGCGGCATCGGTCAATGGGCGGACTTGGTCAATGCCGGCGATAGCGAGGCCGTCCTGCAGCTGCGACAACAACTACCTGTGTGGAGTCAGCAGTCCTCTGCACCCGTACAACATCTAAAAATAAAACGCAGCACTGACGCGGCGTTTATAGACTGCGTCACGCAAGGCTGGGCGCCCTGGCTTGCCGGTTTACAACCGGTGTCACAGCAGCAGGACTGCAGCAACGCCCAGGCGCAGCAGTTACTGGATGAGCTGGCGAGCTTTCAAGTGTTGTGCGCACTGCG
>CANFSB010000118.1 GCA_947449495.1 Pseudomonadota bacterium | reverse complement strand
CCTCACTTGGTGTCTACATGTCACATAGTTCATCGGCTTCGCACTCGAATGACCATAAAGCGCTGATTTTGGGTGCACTGGGTGTGGTCTTCGGCGATATCGGCACATCGCCGCTGTATGCCTTGAAGGTCTCCATCGAAGCGTCTGGCGTTCACACCGGCCAGCCTATTCAACCTGCAGTGCTTGGCATCTTGTCGCTTATCACTTGGGCGTTGGTGCTCGTCGTGATGATCAAATATGTGTTCATCATCATGCGTGCCGACAACAAGGGTTCTGGCGGAATCTTTGCGCTGACAGCCTTGGTGAGTAGCGCCCTGAAAAAAGACTCGCGCGGGTATTGGGCCGTTGTAGTCATTGGTGCATTAGGCGCAGCGCTGTTTTTTGGCGACAGCTTGATCACGCCCGCCATCTCTGTGCTCAGCGCCGTGGAGGGCCTTAAGGTCATCTCTCCTGATCTGGGTGCTTACGTCACGATCGTTGCCATCGCGATGATCGCAGCGCTGTTCGCAGTGGAGCGCTTTGGAACTGCCAAGATTGGTAAGGCGTTCGGCCCCATCATGTTGGTGTGGTTCGCCTCTCTTGGTGCGATGGGTCTGCTGAAAATACTGGAACACCCGCAGGTGCTGGCGGCACTCAATCCATTGATAGGTGTGCAGTACCTGCTCAATCACCCCGGTGTCGCCGTAGCGATCATGGGTTCGGTCGTGCTTGCCGTGACTGGTGGCGAGGCGCTGTATGCCGACATGGGTCACTTTGGGCTGGCACCGATTCGCAGCGCATGGATCTACATGGTGTTCCCTTGCCTGCTGCTTAACTACTACGGCCAAGGGGCGCTGTTGGTTGTGGAGCCCACGGCATTAGATAACCCGTTTTACCGCTTGGCACCGGACTGGGCACTGGTGCCGCTGCTGGTGTTGGCGTCTATGGCGACAATCATCGCTTCGCAGGCAGTCATCACCGGTGCGTTTTCCACGGCCACTCAAGCCGTGCATCTGGGCTTTATCCCGCGCTTGCGGGTGCGGCACACGTCTGCGGACGAAATCGGCCAGGTCTATGTGTCGAAGATCAATCTCTTCTTATTCCTTGGTGTCGTGATCTTGATCATGTCGTTTGGGTCCTCGGAACGATTGGCATCGGCTTATGGCGTTACCGTCACCGGTGCAATGCTCATCGATACCTTGCTCGGTGCTGTCTTGATGATCAGCATCCGCAAGTGGAATCCGTTGTTCTTTGTGCCGGTGTTCGGCGCGTTCCTACTGCTCGATGCGGTGTTCTTGTCTACTAACCTTGCCAAGTTCTTCCTTGGCGGCTGGGTGCCAGTGACGGTGGCGCTGGTGCTGCTTGGCATCATGCTCGCGTGGATCAATGGTCGCGAAAAGCTACTCAAGGCCAGGTGGAACGCGGCAATACCGTTGGATAAGTTCATCGATGATCTGGATATGAAAGCGCTTGCCCGTGTTGAGGGCACGTCAATTTTCATGGTGCCGCACGATCACATTGCGCCAGCCACCTTGGTGCACAACCTGAAACACAACAAAGTGCTTCATGAGCGGGTCATTCTCATGAACATTGAGACGGTCAATGAGCCCTTTGTGGAAGACGCGGTGCGCGCCACCATACGCCCGCTGCCGCACAACATCTTTTCGGTCCACGTGCAGTTTGGCTTTATGGAGGACATGCATGTCATGCGCGCAGTGGCGTTCTTACGAGCCAGAGGCTTTGCCATCAATACCGCAGAAATCTCATTCTTTGTCGGTAAAGAAAAAGTGGTGGCCACGCACTCCTCTGGCCTGCTGCTCGCGCCGTTTATCTACATGCACCGGACGATGCAAGGCGCCGCAGAGTACTTCAAGATCCCCTTCAACCACGCGATTGAAGTGGGTGGCTATATAGAGATTTAGTTAGAGCGGGCAGTACGCCCCGCCCTTTGCAGCGGTAGCAGGGGACGGCTTGGATCATGGCCTCGCCCCCCGGGCAGGTGGCGCAGCCGCGTCCGCAGCAGGTCGACATGATGACGTTGCCCACGCCGTTGCAGTCGGGGCAGAGCGCGGGCTCTGTGTCGCTCATTGTGTCGTTCCTTCAGATAGTGCTAACCGCGCGAGCCGACTGTTGCAACACCTCGGGCTGTAAGGCCTCGTCCGGCAGGCTCACGAAGGCTTCGAGTCTGCGTTGCAGCAGCTCAAGCGTACGATCAAAAGCAATACGCTTGATGGCGTCGCTGGCATCACCGGCGCTGGGATCGTCGTAGCCCCAGTGTGCGGTGGCCGGTGCACCGGGAAACATAGGGCAAGTCTGCTCCGCATTGCCGCAGACCGTAATGACTAGATCGATGGGCGGTGCATCAGGCCCAATGAACACGTCCCAGCTCTTGCTAAGCAGCCCATTAATGGCGATACCGGCCTCTTGCAGAGTCTGCAGGGCCAGGGGATTGGGCTGCCCGTTGGCGCGTGGCGTGCTGCCGGCAGAATGGCCAATGAATCTACCGCCGCCCAAGTGGTTGAGCAGCGCTTCGGCCAACACGCTACGTGCCGAGTTGTGAGTGCAGAGAAACAGTACGGACAGGGGGCGGGTCATGATTTGCGCACCTTGCAGGGATTGCCACCACAGCAGTCATGGCGATGATTCGAGTATTGTAGTGCTGCATGACCCGCGGGTGACAGTCAGCTGCACGCGCAAGCGCTGCCGGCATCGGCGACACTAAAGGGACACCCGCAGCAGACGGGGCAAGAACAGGGGGCGGCCGACATGTGGTTATCCAAGCAGCAGCGCAAAGTAGTGTTGGCCTCATCACTGGGAACTGTGTTCGAGTGGTACGACTTTTATCTGTACGGCTCGCTGGCGGCGATTATCGCCAAGCAGTTCTTCTCGGCACTGGATCCCACCTCTGGTTTCATCTTTGCCTTGCTGGCCTTTGCAGCGGGCTTCATTGTGCGACCGTTTGGTGCATTGGTGTTCGGCCGACTGGGCGATATGGTGGGGCGTAAGCACACCTTTCTGGTCACCATTCTCATCATGGGCGCCTCTACCTTCCTGGTAGGCGTGTTGCCCAGTTATGGCTCTATAGGACTGGCAGCGCCGGTGTTGTTGATCGTGTTGCGTCTGCTGCAGGGACTGGCACTGGGTGGCGAATACGGCGGCGCCGCCACATTCGTCGCCGAGCATTCACCACCCGAGAGTCGAGGTGCACACACCGCGTGGATCCAGACCACGGCGACGTTGGGCTTGCTGCTCTCGTTGATGGTGATCCTGGGCACACGCACCCTGTTGGGTGAGGCCGAGTTTGCGCAGTGGGGCTGGCGGATTCCGTTCTTAATGTCGGCATTACTGCTGGCAGCCAGTGTCTGGATCCGCATGTCGATGCAGGAGTCGCCGCTGTTTGTGCAGATGAAGGCCGAGGGGCGCACCTCCAAAGCGCCGCTGACCGAGGCCTTTGCGCACTGGCCCAATCTAAAGCTGGTGTTGATCGCGCTGTTTGGCCTGACCGCAGGGCAGGCAGTGGTGTGGTACACGGGCCAGTTCTATGCGCTGTTCTTCCTGACGCAGTCGCTCAAAATTGATGCGGCCACCGCCAATCTGTTGATGGCGTTAGGGCTGCTGCTGGGCACGCCGTTTTTCATATTGATGGGTGGCTTGTCAGATCGCATCGGCCGCAAGCCGGTGATCCTGGCGGGTTGTGTGTTGGCGGCAGCGACTTACTTCCCGCTGTTTCATGCACTCACCGAGGCAGGCAATCCTGCATTGGCGCAGGCATTGCGCAGCGCACCGGTGCAACTGGTGGCCGATCCGACGCAGTGTTCATTTCAGTTTAATCCGACCGGCGCTACACGCTTTACCAGTAGTTGTGATGTAGCCAAGCAGGCGTTGGCCAATGCATCGGTGAACTATGAGAGCAGCAGCGGGCAGGGCACAGCGTTGATCCGCATCGGTGAGCGCGTAGTAGAGTCTTATGATGCAGCGCAGTTGCAGGGCGCAGCGCTGACAACACGCGAGGCGTCCTTTAAGCAGCAGCTGAGTGCGGCACTGAGCAGCGCGGGGTATCCAGCGAAAGCAGATCCGGCTCGCATCAACAAACCACTGGTGGTGTTGCTGCTGACAGTGTTGGTTATCTATGTAGCCATGGTCTATGGCCCCATCGCAGCCATACTGGTCGATGTGTTTCCAACGCGCATTCGCTACAGCGCCATGTCCTTGCCGTATCACATCGGCAATGGCTGGTTCGGCGGGTTGCTGCCGACCACGGCCTTTGCGATCGTGGCGCAGAACGGCAACATCTACAGTGGGCTGTGGTATCCGGTGGTGGTCGCTTCAATTACAGCAGTGATTGGTCTGTGGCTGGTGCGCGAAACGCGCGGCGCCGCGATGGATCGCTGACACGCTGCTGCGAGGTACTCCCTGTCCAACAGCAGCGGCAATCTTAGATGCCGCCGTGCTGTACCACGGTCTGGTCGATGCCACCAAAGGGTGATCTGCCGTCGGGCATACGTGCCTGCATGCGCACGTGATCACCAAAAGCCATGAACGATGTGCTGGCTTTGCCGCTGGCGATGATCTCGATGGCGCGGCGCTCCGAGATGCAACTGGAACCCACTGTGGCGTAGTCGGCATTGGCAATCGTGCCCGAGCCGATGATAGTGCCGGCGACCAAGTTGCGCGTGGCGGCCGCGTGCTCAATCAGCTGATGAAAGCCATAGCCCATCTCGCGGCCGTTGGCATGACCAAAGGGCGCGCCGTTCCATTCGATGTGCAGATCCAGCGCAACGCGGCCGTCGTGCCAGCAGTCGCCCAGCTCATCTGGCGTCACTGCAAAAGCTGCCATAGAGCACGCCGGCTTGGCTTGAATCCAGCCGAAGCCGGTCTTCATCTCGGGAACTGCCAAGGCACGTAACGACCAGTCGTTGATCTGCACCAGCAGCTTGATGTGCTGCAGCGCATCGGCTGCACGCGTGCCCATCGGCACCGCATCGGTCACTACGGCAAATTCGCCCTCGAAATCGATGCCGTG
>CANFSB010000117.1 GCA_947449495.1 Pseudomonadota bacterium | reverse complement strand
GCACTGGGCAGCGAGCGCGTCAGTACGTTGTTCAACACGCACTACCACGCCGATCAAACCGGCGGCAATGCGCTGTTTGCCAAAGGCGGCGCACAGATTCACGCGCATGTCGTGACCAAACAATGGTTGGCGGCTGACTACTGGTCAGCCCCCGAGGATCGCTGGATCAAAGCCCCGCCCAAAGAGGCCGTGCCCACGGTTACATTTCGCGATCGCGGCGAACTGACTGCCGGCCCCGAACACATCGAGTTCGGTTATCTGCTGGAGGCGCACACACGCGGCGACTGCTATGTCTACCTGCGCGACAGCAACGTACTGGCCGTGGGCGATGTGGCCTCACCGCTTCGCGATCCGATGCTCGACTGGTTCACCGGTGCTTGGCTTGGCGGACGCGTTGATGCAATGGATGTGCTGCTGAAGCTGGCCAACGCGCAGACGCAGATCGTGCCGGCCTATGGTGCAGTGATGACCCGCGCACAGCTGCAAGCGGAGCGCGACATCATGTTCAAGATTTATGAGCGCACCGCAGCACTGACCGGCAAGGGCAACAGTGCTCAAGACATGCTCGAAGCGGGCGTGCTGGGTGATGTCGGCCGTACGTTCCAAGACCCCTATCGGTTTCTTTATGACGTCGCAAAAGGCTTTCAAGCCCACTACACCAACTTCGGCGGCAATGTTGTCTAAGCAGAATCTCCGTACCGGGCGGACACTCCCGGCTCTGGTCGCACTGGCACTTAGCACCCTGACATGGGGCGCGACGCTGCTGCTACCGGTCACTGGCACTGCGGCCACGCCTGCAGTAACCACCACCCCCAAGCTCACGCTGGGCGATCTGGTGCGTGCCGGCAAACGCGACTCGGTGCTGGCGGCCATCACCTCACCCGACGTAGACGTCAACGAAAAGGCACCGGACGGCTCCACCGCGTTGATGTGGGCGACCTTCAATGTCGATGTCGACATGGTGAAGGCGCTGCTCAAGGCTGGCGCCAAAGCCGATGTCACCAATCGCTTTGGTGCCTCAGCACTGGGCGAGGCAGTCAAGGTCGACAACCTCGAACTGGTCAAGCTGCTGCTCGATGCAGGTGCCAACGTCAACTCACCCAATGCAGACGGCCAGACTGCACTGATGCTGGCCATCAGCATCGGTTCACAACCGGTGGCCAAGCTGCTCATCCAGCGCGGCGCAGACGTCAATGTCGTCGAAAGCTTCCGCGCTCAGAACGCGCTGATGTGGGCTGCTGGCGGCAACCTGCCCGAGACACTCGACCTGTTGTTGGCGCGAGGCGCCAAGAACGTGAACCTGCGCGCCCACAGTGATGACTGGGCCCGCCAGATGACCTCAGAGCCACGCGCACAGTTCGGCAGTCGCCAGACTGGCGGACTGACGGCCCTACTCTATGCAACCCGCTCCGGCTGCTACAGCTGTGTGGTGTCGCTGCTCAAGGCCGGTGCCGACATCAACCTACCCAACCCCGATGGCGTCACGCCGCTGATCAACGCGTTGGACAACCGGCGCTATGACATCGCGATGCTGCTCATTGAGAAGGGCGCCAACGTGCACACCTGGGATATGAGTGGCCGCACGCCCATCTACGTGGCCATCGATATGAACTCGTTCCGCGGTGATGGTGCTTTCGGCGGTCGCGTGGCCCCCGAGGGCATGGCCGGTGCTGCGGTTGGCAAAGAGCGCGCGCCTGTCAGTGCCATGGATGTGGTCAACCGTCTGTTGGCCATGAACGTCGATGTGAACCATGAGCTGACGCGCAAGCGCCCCTATGGCGCCGGCCGCAGCCGCTTCGCCGAATACGATCTGCGTGGCGGCGTCAGTGCGTTGTATGTCGCTTCCATTCGCCACGATCACACGGCAATTGCGGCACTGCTGTCACATGGCGCAGAAGTGGATCTGGCCAATGTGTTTCGCATGACGCCGCTGATGGTGGCTGCAGGCATGAGCGGCGCAGCTCGCACCAATGGTGGTGGCGCGCTGGCACCCGGCGATGTGCAAGCCATGGCCATCAAGACCATCGACCTGCTGGTGGATGCCGGTGCCAACATCAACGCGCAGGTCACAGACAGCCGCACCTATACGGCCAAGCTCAACTCCTATGTGCAGGGTCGCGATCAAGAAGGCCGCACCGCGCTGATGGCAGCAGTGGAGAACGGTCGTGATCGTGTGGTCAAGCATCTGCTGGAGCGCGGCGCCGATGTAAGCCTTAAGGACGCAACCGGCAAAACTGCGCTGGACATCGCACGACTACCTGCCGCGGCAGGACCCGGTGGCGCACCGCCCAGTGCTGCAGCAGCAGCATCGCGCAACGCGATCATCGCGCTGCTCGAAGCGCGCAAGTAACACAACCCTTAAAAGGCGCCCATAAAAAAGGCCGGCATCACTGCCGGCCTTGATTAAGTGTGGCCCCTACACGGGGCCACCTCCGCACCGCATCAGTGGTGCATCGTCGCCAGCGTGGCGGCATCCAGATGCGAGATCGAGCGGGTGTCCTGGAAGGCACGAACGCCCTCAATGCCCTGCTCACGACCAATGCCCGACAGCTTCATGCCGCCGAACGGGGCACGCAGATCGAGGCGATTGGCACCGTGGTCATTGGTCCACACATAACCGCAGACCAGCTGACCACCCACGCGATAAGCAGCCGCCGTATCGGCCGACCACACCGAGCCAGCCAGACCGGCCCACGTGTCGTTGGCCATACGGATGGCCTCTTCTTCGGTGTCGAAGGGGATGACCGGAATCACGGGGCCGAACTGCTCTTCGGTCACCACGCGCAGCGAGTGCGATGGGTTGACCACAATGGCAGGACGCACAAAGTTGCCGCCGGCCATGTCGCCACCGGGTAGCTCGCCGAACTCCAGTACTTGAGCACCGGAAGCCTTGGCTTCAGCGATCAGTTCATCGACGAACTTCTTCTGCACGGGTGAGTGCAGCGGGCCCATGGTGGTGGTGGGATCGAGGCCATAGCCGAGCTTGGCCTTGGCAAGACGATCCGACAGAGCCTTGACCACCTCATCCATGCGCGAACGGTGCACATAAACGCGCTTGGCGTTCATGCAGATCTGGCCCGTGGTATCAAAGATCGCCGCAAACAGACGATCCATGTGCGTGTCGTCGATGATCGCGTCCTTGAGGAAGATGGCGGCATCGTTGCCACCGAGCTCCAGCGTGACGCGCGTCAGACTGGCCGAGGCCAGTTCCATCATCTTCTTGCCACCGCCCACCGAACCGGTGAAGCAAACCTTGGCCACGTCGGTGTTGCGGATCAACGCGCTCATGTTGGCGTCGGGACCGGTGACCACATTGAGCACGCCCGGCGGCAGCTTCTCGGCAATACGCTGCACCACGCGAGTGGTGGCCAGCGGTGCCGTCAAAGGCGGCTTGACGATGACCGTATTGCCAGCCAACAAGGCATGCGGCAGCGCCGCGCCCAGAATGGCGATGGGCCAGTTAAAGGGGACGATGATCGACACCACGCCCAGCGGCTGATAGCTGACGGTGGTCTCGGTGGCGATATGCCCCGGCACCGGCTTGAGCACCTTGCTGGCGTTGACTTCGTCGGCATGCATCAGCGCCAGGTTCCAGCGGATCTGCAGCACCAGTGCATCAACCCAGCCTTCAATGCGGACCTTGCCGTTTTCCTGCGACAGCAGGGCGCCGTCTTCAGAAGCAAACGGATTGGGTGAATCGGGCACGCCTTCGATGGCGGCCTTCATGTGCTCGGCGCGCTGCTGCGGGGTGAGCGCAGACCAAGCCGGATAGGCGCCCTTGGCGGCAGCCACCGCATCGGCCACATCCTGAACGGTCGCCGAAGCGGCATAACCCACCACACCTCCGGCCCTGGCCGGATCAGCAATAGCCATCTTTTCGGCGGTCTGACGTTCCTTGCCACCGATATACAACGCGGTCGTGACGGTCTCGGACATGTGGGTTCCCCTTCTCTAATTTGACGGGCCGTGAAGCAGCAAGTTTAACCATCTTTTTGTTGCTGGCGCTGCGTGCATGACTCGCCCCCGGCGGGCTGCAGTGATAGAACAGCACAGACGGCACAAGGGGGGATTCCAATGCTGCGATCAGGACTGTCGATCTTTGCGGGCGCACTGCTGCTGGGCGCCGCTGCGCCCAGTCAGGCCCAACGCCTGTTTACCGGCGATCCTGCCGCCACCTTCACCACCGAACAGGCCACCCGCGGCCAAGCGGTCTATTTGCGGGTGTGCGTGTCCTGCCACGGCGCTGCGCTGGAAGGCACGCCCTTCGGCGTGACGCTCAAGGGCGCCAGCTTCGAGGGCCATTGGCGCAACCGCAGTCGCGCTGAATTCTCGCAGCAATTGCGCAGCACCATGCCGCCGCGCGGTCTGGGGTCGGTCAGCGGCCAGGCCTATGCCGATATCGAAGCGTGGGTGATGCAGATGAACGGTCACAAGCCCAGCGGCAGCGGCGCTGTGGCGGTCGCAGCAGCGGCCCCGGCCGCAGCACCCGAAGCGCGTGTCGCAGGCGCCGCCGTAGGTCAGGTGCAGCGCGTGGGCGGTAACGATCCGGTGTTCCAGCAGATTCAAGCCGCGCGCAAAGCACGTCTGGCCGCGCTGACGCCCGTCACTGACGCGATGCTGCGCGAGCCCAGCGTCAACGACTGGTTGATCTGGCGCCGTCGCTATGACGCACTGGGCTACAGCCCGTTGGCGCAGATCAACCGCAGCAACGTCTCGCAATTGCGCACCGCCTGGAGCTGGTCGCTACCCGAGAGCATGAACGAGATCACGCCGCTGGTGCATGACGGCATCATGTTCATCTATAGCGGTCCGGTCGTGCAGGCACTGGATGCCGTCACCGGCGATCTGCTGTGGCAGTACCTGCGCACACTGCCCGATGAGTTCGACAACGGCCGTGCTGCGCGCGTCAAAACGCTGGCTCTGCATGGCACCAGCCTGTATGTGCCGACCACCGACGGCCACATGGTGTCGCTGGATGCGCGCAGTGGCGCCGTGCAGTGGGACAGCGAAGTGATCCCGATGGCGCAGCGCAGCAGCATCGGCAAAGCCGAAGGCGTGGCATTGCACATGAACGGTGGCCCTATCGTGGTGAAGGGCAAAGTCATCATGGG
>CANFSB010000116.1 GCA_947449495.1 Pseudomonadota bacterium | reverse complement strand
TCGCGCTTGGCGTAGCAGCGCAACTCAAGCCCGGCGAGTTGCCTGCGGGCCAGCGTGCCTTTCCTGGTTCACGCGGTACTCCAGAGTCGCTGGCAACAGATCCTGTGCGTGCAGCTTGGGACCGGCCTGTGCCGGTCAACCTCACCGCTTTCGGGCGCAAGGCGTTGCAGAGCTTTAATCCGGCCACCCGCGACAACCCTCGCTTGCGCTGCGAGCCGACCAATCTGTTGTTTGACTGGACCTTCGACAGTGTGGTCAATCGCATCACCCAAACACCCCGGCGCATCACACTGCAGTACGGCCATATGGATCTGACGCGAGTCATCCATCTGGATACTCAGACAATGCCTGCTGGCACTAAAGCATCGCGTGAGGGCTGGTCCGCTGGTCGTTGGGACGGGGATGTGTTGGTGGTAGAGACACGCGGCTTTCTGCCCGGCGTACTCAATGCCGACGCGCGCGTCTTGCACGGCCCGGGGCTGAGCATCACAGAACGCTTTGAATTGGATGCGGCAGGTACCTCGCTGCGCCGCCGCTATGAGGCGGTTGACCCGCAATATTTTGAGGACGTGTGGCGCGGCGAAGACGTGGTGTCTGTCGCCGATGTATCGTTCGCGCCCTATCACTGCAAGGATCCCGGCGGCGCACCTGCCGGCCGATAAAGGAATAGCGCATCGCATGAGTCAGAAAGTATTGGTTACCGCAGGGGCTAATGGCATCGGCCGTGAGATCGTCCGTGCCTTTGTCGAAGCGGGGGCACAGGTGGCGGTCTGCGATATCGATGTGCCTGCGCTTGCAGCGTTGCAGGCGCAGTGGCCTGGCATCACTACCTATGAGTGTGATGTGGGGCGCCGTGCCGATGTCGAGGGCATGGTGTCGTCTGCTGTTCAAGCCTTGGGTGGCCTTGATGTGCTGGTGAACAATGCCGGCATCGGTGGCCCGACATCCTCTGTAGAGCAGTTCTCGCCCGAAGAGTGGGATCGCGTCGTGGCGGTCAACCTGACAGGCACCTTTGATGTGACGCGTCTGTCGATCCCGCATCTCAAACAATCTGCTGCCGGGTCCATCATCGTGATGTCATCGGCTGCAGGGCGCTTTGGTTATCCCTATCGCAGTGCGTATTCCGCCACCAAGTGGGCGCTAGTCGGCTTTGCCAAGACGCTGGCTATAGAGCTGGGCGACTGGGGCATACGCGCTAATGCGCTGCTGCCCGGTGCGGTGGATGGCGAGCGGTTGCACCGCGTGTATGCCGGCCGTGTCGAGGCTACCGGGCAATCGTTGGAGACTGTGTTAGAGGCGGCTATGGCCGGGCAGTCGCTCAAGCGCTTTGTTGATCCGCGTGGCATCGCGGCTATGGCAGTGTTTCTGGCTTCTGATGCCGGCAAGTCGATCTCCGGTCAGGCGCTGTGCATCGACAACGACATGCAGAAGGCTTGAGTATCAAACCTGCGTGCGGCTCGTACCAAGGACCGTGCGTGGGGCTACTATCGGCTTACGGCGAATTTATAACTAATAAGTGGCTGGGGGATTCATGACCATTCGCATCCGTAGCGGCCTGTGTGCCGCGCTGTCCGCCGCTCTGTGTTCCACACTACTGTCGTTGGGAGTGAGCGCTGCACCGGCCGCCAACGTCACGGCAGCCCGTCTGACAAATGCCGAGCGCGAGCCGGCGCAGTGGATGACCTATGGCGGCACTTATTCTGAGCAGCGCTTCAGCCCGCTCAAGAAGATCAACGATGCCAACATCGGCCAGTTGGGTCTGCAGTGGTTTGCTGATTACGAAACCAACCAGAACCAGCACGGCTCGCCGCTGTACATCGATGGCGTGCTGTATGTGTCCACTGCGCGCAATGTGGTGCATGCGTTTGACGCCAAGACCGGCAAGCAGTTGTGGAAGTACAACCCGGTCATACAGGGCGAGCGCTTGCGCTACAACCTCGGTCTGGTGAACCGCGGCATTGCAGCGTGGAATGGCAAGATCATCATGGGCACGCTGGATGCGCGCCTGGTGGCCATTGATGCCAAGAGCGGCAAGGAGGTGTGGTCCGTCGACACCGTGCCGGCCAGTCTTGGCATGGGCGACATGGGCAATCGCTACTCGATCACCATGGCGCCGCGTGTGGCCAAGGGCAAAGTGTTTGTCGGTGGCTCCGGTGGTGAGTTTGGTGTGCGCGGTTGGATCGCAGCCTTTGATGTCGAGACTGGCAAGCAGGCCTGGCGTTTCTGGACAGTGCCCGGCGATCCTGCCAAGGGCTTTGAGAGCCCCAAGCTGGCCGAGGCTGCCAAGAGCTGGGTGGGTGAATGGTGGAAGACCGGCGGTGGCGGCACCGTGTGGGACGCTGCGGTCTATGACCCGGTCACCGACCTGCTGTATTTCGGCACTGGCAATGCCACGCCTTGGAATGCCCGTGCGCGCGACGAAAAAATTGTCGACAACCTGTTCACGGCTTCAATCGTTGCTGTAAAGCCGGACACTGGCGAATACGTGTGGCACTACCAGGAAGTGCCCGGCGACTCTTGGGACTACGATGCAGTCAGCCCGATGATGACGGCAGACCTGATGCTTGGCGGCAGTAAGAAGCATGTGCTGTTGCAGCCTTCCAAGAATGGCTTCTTCTATGTGCTCGAAGCCGCAACCGGCAAGCTGCTCAGCGCCGATCCGTTCACCGAGGTGAACTGGGCCACTGGCATCGACCTCAAAACAGGTCGTCCCATCGAAGTACCGGGCTCACGTTACGAGAACGAGCCTTGGAACCTTGCACCGGGTGTGCAGGGCGGCCACAGCTGGCATCCCAATGCCTTTAGTCCGCAGACCGGCTTTGTCTACATTCCGGCGTGGGAAGCTTATTTCACGATGGCAGGCCAGGCGCCCAGCGCCCGTCCGGCCAATGGTGGCTTTAGCTTGGGCATTTCGATGGGAACGCGCGTCGAACCCGACAAGCTCAAGCCTTATGCACGTACCGGTGTGCGCGGTCGATTAAAGGCTTGGGACCCGGTCTCGCGCAAAGTGGTGTGGGAGACCGAAGCCTTTGCCAATGGCGGCCCGACCAGCGGCGTGTTGGCCACTGCAGGTAACTTGGTGTTCATGGGCAATGGTGGCGGCAAGCAGTTGACGGCCTATCACGCGGCAACCGGCGCCAAGCTGTGGAACTACGATGCGCAGACTGCCGTGTTTGCTGCGCCCATCAGCTATGAAATTAATGGCGTGCAATACATCGCAGCCAGTGTGGGTGGCGCTGCGCAGGGCGGCTATTTCGCGCCCACCTATGCACGCATGCTGGTGTTTGCTGTGGGTGGCAAAGCCGTGCTGCCCAAGCAAGAACCCTACACACCGCCGCAGCTCAATCCGCCGGTTTCAACCGCGTCGGCGGAAGTCATCGAACACGGTGGCCGGGTGTATACGCAGCATTGCTCGGTGTGCCATGGCGTCAATGGCCTGCAGGCGCGCACTAGCTTCCCCAATCTGACCGTGTCTGCCTTGCTGCACGTGCAAGAGGGCTTTGACTATGTGGTGCGGCAGGGCGCCCGTGCCGACAAGGGCATGGGCTCTTTTGCCAAGGAGCTCACTGCAGAGGATTCGGCAGCAGTGCGTGCTTATCTGATCTCGCGTGCGAATGCGCTCAAGCTTGCGGCGGCGCCTGCGCCTGTTGTGCCGCGTCAGGAAACGGGGCATGCCGACAACTGAGTTCACTACCGCTGGGCATGTGGCGCTGATTGGTACTGGTGTTATCGGTGCCAGTTGGGCCACGTGCTTTCTGGCGTATGGACTCGATGTTGTGGCGACCGATCCATCGCCCGGTGCAGAGCAGCGTTTGCGCGAGCAAGTGCAACGGCACTGGCCCGCTGCAACAGCGTTGGGTCTTGCCCCAGATGCATCGCTTGATCGTCTGAGTTTTTGTGCCACCGCGCAGCAGGCGGTGCAGGGCGCCTGCTTTGTGCAGGAAAACGGTCCGGAGCGTGTGCCCTTCAAGCGCGAGATGTTTGCGCTGCTCGATGCGGTTGCACCGCCAGAGGTTATTCTGGCTAGCAGCTCGTCGGGCATTTTGCCTGCGCAGTTTCAGTCGGTGTGCAAGCATCCCCAGCGCGTACTCATCGGCCATCCCTTCAATCCGCCTCACCTCATTCCATTGGTCGAGGTAGTCGGTAGTGAGCAGACCTCTGCAGCATCCATCGCTGTGGCAATGCGTTTCTATGCTGCCGTGGGTCGCAAGCCCATCCACATACGCAAGGCGATGAAGGGCTTTGTCACCAACCGGTTGCAGGCCGCACTGTGGCGTGAGGCTTATGGGCTGGTGCAAGCAGGCGTGGTGTCTGTGCAGGACATAGACACTGCCATTGCTAACGGGCCTGGCCTGCGCTGGGCATTGCTGGGGCCATTCGCTACGCAGCATCTGTCTGGCGGTGAGGGTGGCTTAGCGCATGTGTTGGAGCACCTGGGCCCGCCGATGGATGAGTATTGGCAGGACTTGCTGCCCACTCGGCTCACCGACGAAGTGCGCGATGCAGTGCTCAGCAGTGCCAGTCAGCAGACCGATGCGTGGGACATCGAGGCTGTTACCCGCGAACGCGACGCGCTGCTGGTGCAGTTGTTAAAGCTGAAATCAGCGGCCGGTCATCTGGACTGAACAACCGTTTTAAGTGCTGACCACCGGGATGCCAGCGATCTTGGCCTTCCATAGCGCAGGACCTGTGGTGTGCACCGACTCGCCCTTGGAGTCGACGGCCACGGTGACAGGCATGTCTTTGACCTCGAACTCGTACACCGCTTCCATACCCAGTTCGGCAAAAGCCACCACGCGACTGGCCTTGATAGCCTTAGACACCAGATAAGCCGAACCGCCGACCGCCATCAGATAAGCGGCCTTGTGTTGGCGAATCACTTCGATGGCCGCATCGCCACGCTCGCTCTTGCCGATCATGGCGATCAGGCCAGCCTTGCCCAGCATCGTCTCGGTGAACTTGTCCATGCGCGTGGCGGTAGTCGGGCCTGCAGGACCCACAACTTCGCCATGCACTGGATCAACCGGACCCACGTAATAGATGACGCGGTTGGTGAAGTCGAGCCCGTCGGGCAATGGCTTGCCAGCCTCGAGCAGGTCGCAGATGCGCTTGTGTGCAGCATCGCGGCCGGTGAGCATCTTACCGTTGAGCAACAAGCGCTCGCCGGGTTTGAAGCTTTG
>CANFSB010000115.1 GCA_947449495.1 Pseudomonadota bacterium | reverse complement strand
CCATGTCCGCCCATGGAGTGCCCGCTGATGCCCACGCGCGTCAGATCCACGGCAAAGCTGCGCGCCACCACGTTTAGCAGTTCGTTTGTGACATAACGCTCCATCTGAAAGTGCGGCGCCCACGGCGCCTGCGTTGCGTCCACATAGAAAGAGGCGCCTTGGCCCAAGTCATAAGCTGCGTCATTGGCTACTTCTTCGCCGCGTGGGCTGGTGTCGGGCGCCAGTACTGCCAGCCCTAAGCGTGCTGCAGCGGCATAAGCACCGGCCTTGGTGGTGAAGTTGTCTTCGGTGCAGGTCAGCCCCGAAAGCCACACCAACAACGGGAACGGACCGTTTCCCGGCGGCAGGAACAGCGAATAGCGCATGGCGGTGCCTGTGCTGGCGCTGTCGTGACGGCAGTAGTGGAGGGTGCCGCCGTGAGTGCGGTGTTGTTGCAGGATGTCGCTCATGGTTCAGCTACGCAGTTGGTTGTGAAGGGCTGCGATGCTATGACGCGCAGCCTAGCCCCACAAGCCACATCCCCGGGTCTCGCGTATAGTCTCGGCTGTGAACCCACCGGTTAACTACAGCCTGCGGCGAACTTCATTTGGCCTTGTGGCAAGTGCGGTGTTGGCTGTGGGCTTGGCTGGCTGCAACGTGCCCGGTCAGCGCGAGGCTTCAGATGCCGCGGTAAACCAAGCAGCCCGTGAGGTCGGTGGCTTGCGTGCCAAGTGGCGTCGCAGCAGTGCTGAGGATGCTCGCCTCAAGTCCGAAATCGCCCCCCTGCTGGCCGATGGCCTCAGCGTCGCCGACAGCGTGGCCATTGCCTTGCTGGCCAATCCAGAATTGCAGTTGGCGTTCGAGCGCTTGGAAGTTAGTCGCAGCGACCTGGTGGCAGTGTCCACGCCGCCCAATCCGGTGCTGATCCTGGGCACGCGTGAGCCGGGTGGTCACTTGGCGCCGTTTTATCCGCAACAGACCGTATCCATCGGCCTGCTAGAGAACGTGCTGGGTCTGATTTCTATACCGGCCAAGCGCCGCGTTGCACAGTCAGACCTGAAGCGCGCGCAGCTAGATTTGGCCGATCGCATCGTCGCGCATGCCGCGCAGGTCAGCCTGGCCTATCTGGAACACGTGGCGGCACGTCGGGTGCTGGAGTTGCGCGAACGTTCCACCGCTGCTGCCACCACGGCGGTCGACATCATCTCGGTCAATGTCGCAAACGGGCGTATCAATGCGCCTGGGGACTTGGTCGTCGAGCGCAATGCGCTGTTCAGCAACCAGTCGCAGTTGCGCCGTGCGCAGTTGCAAGTGGCCACTACGCGCGAGCGGCTGGGGCAGTTGATGGGCATTGCCGGCATAGCCGAGGACTGGGAAGTCACCGAAGATCTGCAGCCCTTGCCTGCCGATGACCCTGACCTTGCTAGTTTGGAAGAGCGTGCCTTTGCGCAGCGCTTGGATATGCGGGCCGCACGCGAGGCGATCGCCACCCGGCTTGAGACGCTGCGTACCCAGCGCCGCTTCAGCTGGCTGGGTGCCTTTGAGATCGGCGTGTTTCGTGAGGGGCAGTCTTCACAGATCCGTTTCACCGGTCCCAATGCCGTGCTCGAGTTGCCGATGTTTGACCGGCGCCAGTCGCAGCTGCTGACTTCCGACGCGCAACTGCGTTCGTCGCTGCGCCAAACCGAGCTGCTGGCCCAGCAGGCCCGCAACGAGCTGCGTACGCATGCAGCCGAGATGCAGACCACCCGCACGCTGTATCTAAACTATCGAGACCAACTGCTGCCGCGTCAGCAGTGGCTGCTGAGCCAGATGCGCAGTGCCGATCCGTCTGACCTAGGGCGCTTGCGCCTGCGCCTGTCCAGCATTGCGGCCGAAGAAGAGGCGACTGGCTATCTGCGCGATTACTGGCGCGCGCGCGGTGCCTTGGCTCGCGCTGCGGGCGACTGGAGCGGCTTGTTGGGTTGGTCTGCGCCCAAGTCGCCCTGACTTGGTGCTTTGTTGGCTGGCCGGCCGCGCCAGCCAGCCTCTTTTTGGTGCAATATTATTTCGGGTTTGTTGCGGATGGTACCCACCAGCCCTTTAGCAGTTGGTACGGCAGTTGCAACGTACACCGCGGGGTCTTACCAACCATCCCCTTTGAGGAGTTTTAAATGATCAAGTCTCGTGTACTTCTGGCCGGTGCCCTGTTTGTTGCTGCAGCCGGCAGCGCCCATGCCGGACTCACGGTGACCCCTGCGGTGACGTCGGATTACGACTTCCGCGGCGTCACGCAGACCGAAAACAAGGCTGCCTTTCAGCTCGGTGCCACTTATGGCTTCGACAGCGGTGCCTATGCCGGCGCTTGGGCCAGCAACGTCAAGTTCGGCAAGCCGCCGGGCACCAACCTGGAATTGGATCTGACCGGTGGTTACACCTTTGGCGATGCCAAGGAAGGTGTGGCCTGGGATTTGGGCGGCGTGTATTACACCTATTCGGGTGGCACCAGCCCCAGCGACCTCAACTACTTGGAAGTCTATGGCGGCGCCACCAAGGGCTGGTTCAACGGCAAGGTGTTCTACAGCCCCGACTTCGGCGGTAAGGCGACCACCGGCAACACCCCGGCTTGGTACGTCTCGACTACCGGTACGTTCCCGCTGCCTGCTGACTTCTCGTTTGTGGCCCACGCTGGTTACAGCTTCGGCGACTACTGGGACAAGTACGGCAAAAGCTACTTGGACTACTCGGTCGGCGTGGCCAAGACCTTCAGCAACATCACGCTGAATGTCAGCTACGTGGACGGTTCGGATCTGCCGGGTGCCCCGCGCAACCAGCCGTTCTCGACGGTTAGCAAGGTGGTCGCGACGATTTCGACCACCCTGCCTTGGGCTAGCGAGTAAGCAAGCCCCGCATGCGCGAGGCCAGGGTCTTTAGACCTTGGTCTCGCGGATGACCTTGCCGAGCTTTTCAACCAGCTCGTCAATGTGCGACTTCTCGACGATGAACGGCGGCGACAGAGCAGTGATGTCGCCGGCTGCACGCACCAAGATGCCTGCATCAAACGCACGCACAAACGTGTCAAAGCCGCGCGCACCGGGCTTGCCGGCAAACGGCTCATATTCCACTGCGCCCATCAGGCCATAGTTGCGCACGTCGATGACGCCCGGCAGTCCCTTGAGGCTGTGCAATGCGTCTTCAAAATAGGGCGCCATCTCTTTGACGCGCTCAAACAGTCCATCACGCTTATAGATATCCATCACCGCAAGACCCGCTGCACAGGCAGTCGGGTGCGACGAATAGGTGTAGCCATGGAACATCTCGACGGCGGCTTCGGGGCCGACCATGAAGGCGTCATAGATTTCTTTGCTGACCAGCACGGCGCCCATCGGCACAGAGCCATTGGTCAGGCCCTTGGCCATGGTGATGATGTCCGGCGTGACGCCGAACTCCTGCGCACCAAACGCCGAACCGGTGCGACCAAAGCCAGTGATGACTTCGTCGAAGATCAACAAAATGCCGTGCTTGGTGCAGATCTCGCGCAGCTTCTGCAGATAGCCCTTGGGCGGCACCAGCACGCCGGTCGAGCCGGCCACCGGCTCGACGATCAGTGCCGCAATGTTTGAGGCATCGTGCAGACCGATCAGACGCTCCAGTTCGCTGGTCAGATTGGCACCGTGCTCGGGCTGACCACGGCTAAACGCATTGCGCGCCAGATCGTGCGTGTGGGACAGATGGTCCACGCCGGCGGTCATCACGCCCGACCAGACTTTGCGGTTGGGGGGCATGCCGCCGAGGGTCATGCCGCCAAAGTTCACGCCGTGATAGCCGCGCTCGCGACCGATCAGACGGGTGCGCGTGCCTTCGCCGCGCAGACGCTGATATTGCAGCGCGATCTTGAGCGCCGTTTCGACGGCCTCGGAGCCCGAGTTCACGAAGAACACATGGTCCATGCCGGCCGGGGCAATCTCGGTGATGCGGTTGGCCAGTTCAAAGGCCAGCGGATGACCCATCTGGAACGGCGGCGCAAAGTCCATCTGTGCCAGCGACTGGCCCACGGCCTCGGCGATCTCGGTACGGCCGTGACCGGCATTAACGCACCACAGACCAGCCACGCCGTCGAGGATCTGACGGCCTTCCGGAGTCCAGTAGTGCATGCCCTTGGCGCGCGACAGCAGACGCGGTTTGGCCTTGTAATTGCGGTTGGCCGAGAACGGCATCCAGTGGGCTTCGAGAGCCTCACGGGTCATCGGGCGCACGTTCAGTGTGTTGAGAATGTCGGTCATGGATTGCTCCTCGGCAAACAACGCCAAAAGCCCCGGCAGGGGGCCTCTTATAGGTGGGCGATAATAGGTAAGCCACGCCTCTGCGGCGAGGGATGTCCACATAACAAAAACGGTGGTGCGCGCCTATCATGAGGTGCGCGCCCTTTTCGGGCCCACCGGCCCTGGCAGCTGGAGTAGGCGATGGATGCGATTCTGACAACTGCTGACTGGCATGCGCGGGCGGCTGCTTTGCAGCCCCGCAAGCAGGCTTTTATCGACGGGCAGTGGGTTGATGCCCTGTCCGGTGCCACCTTCGACTGCCACAGCCCCCTCGATGGTCGCTTGCTGGCACAGGTGGCCGCCTGCGATAGCGCCGACATCGACCGGGCCGTGGCCGCCGCGCGCCGCAGCTTTGAGCGCGGCGACTGGGCCAACGCCACGCCGCGGCATCGCAAGCAGGTGCTGCTGCGCTTTGCCCAGCTGCTGCGCGAACACCGCGACGAGCTGGCGCTGACCGAGACGCTGGATGTCGGCAAGCCCATTTCAGACAGCTTGACGGTGGATGTGCTGTCGTCGGCCAACTGCCTGCAGTGGTATGCCGAGGCCATCGACAAGCGCTATGACGAGGTGGCCCCGACGGGTCCCGGGTCGCTGGCGCTGGTCACACGCGAGCCACTGGGCGTGGTGGGCGCCATCGTGCCGTGGAACTTCCCGCTGATCATGGCGGCTTGGAAGATCGGCCCGGTGCTGGCGGCCGGTAATAGCCTGGTGCTCAAGCCCTCCGAGAAGTCGCCGCTGTCGGTGCTGCGCGTGGCAGAGCTGGCAGTAGAGGCCGGTTTGCCGCCGGGCGTGTTCAACGTGGTGCCGGGCTTTGGGCATACAGCCGGTGCGGCGCTGGCCCTGCACGATGACGTGGATGCCGTCACCTTCACCGGCTCTACTGCGACCGGCCGGCAGGTGATGGCGGCAGCGGCCCAGTCCAACCTCAAGCGCGTGTCGCTGGAACTG
>CANFSB010000114.1 GCA_947449495.1 Pseudomonadota bacterium | reverse complement strand
GGCGACGGCTCGTATTCGGCCAGCGCCACGGTTGAATCACCGCGCAATGAGGCCGGGTCTAGCAACGTACGACCGGGCCCGCTGGGCGAATCAGCCACCTGCAAGGTGGATTGGTTCTGCCGACCGTCGTTGTACAAATAAAAATAATGTTTGCCGGCGCGACGCGGCACACCCGAGCGTTCATAGGCATACAACTGCGTCAGTCGGGTCTGCAGCCATGGGCGCTGCGGCAGCGCTGCCAGATAGGGAACGGTCAGGCGGTTTTGCGCTTGCACCCAATCCGCCGTGCGCGGCGCATCAAGGGATTCGAGCCAACGCCAAGGGTCTGCCACCGTGGTGCCGTGATAGCTGTCGGTGGTGCGCTCTTGCGGCGATGCCGGATAGGCCGAGTGATGCAGTCGCAAGCCGCCGCTGACGCACCCTGCCAACAAAATAACTGCGGCCAACGACACGCCCAGTACTTGGATGACGCCCGAGACCCGGCCTACACTGGTACGCATGAACACCCCCAACTGGTTTTTTCGGCATTCTAGGGCACTGGCGTCATCACTGTTGGTTGCGATATTGACCACCCCTGTGGCTCAGAGCGAACAGCTCACCCTGCAACGTCTGTTCAACGGTCCCGATCTGGCAGGCCAAAGCCTGCGTTCGGCGCGTATCGCGCCCGATGGGCAGTTGGTGGCCTATCTGCGCGGCGCAGAGGATGACAAGGACCGCTTGGATCTGTGGGCCTATGACCTGCGCACACGCAGTCACCGGCAACTGATCGATGCACGCAAACTGCTGCCTCCTGGTGGCGAAACGCTGTCAGCCGAAGAGGCCGCGCGCCGCGAACGTCAACGTAGTTCGGCACTGTCGGGCATCGTTGAATATGCCTTTGCCGCCGACTCGCGCCGCTTGCTGGTGCCGCTGGGTGGGGACCTGTATCTGTATGACCTGGCCGCAACGCCAGACAAGGCACTGCGTCGCCTGACGCAAACGCCGGCCTATGAAACCGATGCGCGCTTTTCGCCGCGCGGCACTTATGTCAGTTTCATTCGCGACCAGAACCTGTGGGTCATCGACTTGGCCACCGGCCGAGAGAGTGCCATCACCACCGCAGGTGGCGGCCTGATCAGCGAGGGCATGGCAGAGTTCATTGCCCAAGAAGAGATGGACCGGCAAACCGGCTACTGGTGGGCGCCGGACGACAGCCGGCTGGCCTGGGCGCGGGTCGACGAGTCGCCGGTTGCAGAGACGCAGCGTTTTGAAATCAACGCTACCGATGTGAAGGTGGTGACGCAGCGCTATCCCTATGCCGGCACGCCCAATGCCCGCGTGCAGTTGTTCACGGCAGCCGTGGCCACACCACAGCAGGCCGTGCAAATAGACCTGGGCAGCAACACCGACGTCTACCTGGCACGCGTACAGTTCCTGCCCGATGGCAAGCGCCTTGCGGTGCAACGCCAGAGCCGCGATCAGCGCACGCTGGACTTGCTGCTGGCCGACAGTGCCACCGGCACCACCAGCACGCTGCTCACCGAGACCAGCTCGCACTGGGTGCCCTTGCACGATGATCTGCGCTTTCTCAAACAGTCCTCGCGGTTTGTGTGGGCATCGGATCGCGATGGCTGGCGGCACCTGTACCTGTATGACCTGCAAGGCAAGCTGCTGCGCAAGCTCACGCAGGGCGAGAGCATGAGCATCGGCGACAACAGCGAGTCGGGGCTGCGCGGCATCGACGAGAAAAACGGCTGGGTCTATTACATGTCCAACGCCGCATCGCCGCTGCAGCGCCAGCTGTATCGCGTACGGCTCGACAAAGACAGCGCCCCGCAACAGATCACCCAGGCAGCAGGCTGGCACTCGGTGCGTATGTCCGAGGACGCCAGCGTGTTCCTCGACTACCACTCCAGCCATACGCAACCGCAGTCGGTCACGTTGCGCGCAGCAGAGGGTCGCGAACTGCAACCGCTGGTACGCAATCCGCTCGATGCCACACATCCTTACTTTCCCTACCTTGATCATCACGCCACACCCGAATACGGCACGCTTGCGGCCAGCGATGGCCAGATCCTGCATTGGCAGATGTTCAGGCCACGCAACATGCAGCCGGGCAAGCGCTATCCGGTGATCTCCTCGCTGTATGGCGGACCGCACGCACAGAACGTGCAAGACACTTGGGGTGCCGGTCAGGGCTTCAACCAAGTGCTGGCCAATGCCGGCTTCATCGTCTTCACACTCGACAACCGTGGCACCGGCCAGCGGGGTGAACGCTTTGAGGCCGCCTCCTGGCATCACCTGTCCGATGTGGAAGTAGAGGATCAGGTTGCCGCAGTAGCGTGGTTGCGCACCCAGCCCTATGTGGATGGTGCACGCATCGGGGTGTGGGGCTGGAGCTATGGCGGCTATATGGCGCTGCAGACCATCCTGCGCGCACCCGACAGCTTTGCTGCTGCGGTCTCTGGCGCGCCGGTCACCGATTGGCGGCTATACGACACGCACTACACCGAGCGCTACATGGGCACGCCCGAGAGCAACCCTGCTGGCTACAAGTCTGCCAACGTCCTTACTTATGCGCCGTCACTTAAGCGGCCGCTGTTGTTGATCCATGGCATGGCCGACGACAACGTGCTGTTCCAGCACAGCACGCTGCTGATGCAGTCACTGCAGTCTGCCAACCGGCCGTTTGATCTGATGACCTATCCGGGTGCCAAGCACGGACTCACCCGTCGTGCGGACCAAGGTCCTCATGCACTCAACGCGGTGCTGCGGTTCTTTGAGCGGGAGCTGCGACCGGGGCAGTGACCGCCGCCTGCGCCGCCTTGCCATCAATGGCGCGGCGCACCAGATAAGCACGCACCGCCTCGGTATCAGCCGGGGTGATGCGGTTGCGGAACGACACCATGCCGCGCGCTTCCAAGGCACCGTCCATCACGATGGTGCGAAAGCTGTCGGCGCTGTTGATCATCGGCGACACTCGCAGGTCCGGGAACAACCCGCGGTTACCGAATTGCGTTTCGTGGCACATTACGCAGTGCACTTGATAGGTGTCGGCTCCGCGTGCCAATAGCGTCTCATCACCAAAGGCTGCTGGCGGATTGAATGTGCGTGCCGGCGGCAATTCGCCGGTCGGCGGCAGCGTGTGTTTGCCACCGAGCTTGTAGACCAGCAAGCGCGATCGATTGCCCGTGTAGTAATCGCGTGAACCATAGCCGGCCAGCTGCGCGATGTATTGCACGCCCTTGATCTCGTAACTGATCGGCGCAGCTACCACGCCAGTTTGCGGATCAGCAGTCCACAGCTTCATGCCATCACTGTCGCGAAACGCGGCGAACTCGCCCTTTTGTGCACCTTGAAACACCAAGCCACCGGCCGTGCTGAGCACACCTGACGCAATAGTGCCGCGATTCTCTGAACGCCAGCGCTCACGACGCGCCACCGGATCCCAGGCCACCAGATAGGCACGTGAGGTGCGCGGCGCATCCGAATGCAGATCGTTATAGATAGTCGGCGAGGTGCGGCCCATGGCCGTGTTGGCCGAACCCTCGCGAGCCACGTAGTTGGGATCGGGTGCGAAGGCCGTGCTGGTCTCGACCACTGGCATATACACCAGCCCCGTGCGCGGGCTGAACGAATACGGATGCCAGCTGTGCGCACCCTGCCCACCCGGCTGCACGATGGCGGGCTTACCGGTCTTACCAAAGCGCGCCTCGGCAATCTCCACCGGACGACCAGTCGCCATATCCACATGGCTGGCCCAAGTCACTGTCGTGTACTTGTCTGCCGACAGCAGCTGACCGCTGGCAGCGTCCAGTACGTAGAAGAATCCGTTCTTGGATTCCTGCATCAACACATGCCGACGACCTGCGGGCAGATCCAGATCAGCCAGCATTACCGGACTTGTGGCATCAAAGTCCCAGGTCTCTGCAGGTGTGGTTTGGTAGTGCCACACGTACGCGCCGGTATCGGCATTGACCGCGATGATGGAATTGAGAAACAGGTTATCGCCGCCACCGGGGCTGCGTGCCTCGGCCACCCAGGGTGTGCCGTTGGCCGTGCCGAAGTAAATCAGGTTGGTGCGCGCGTCATAGGCAATGCCATCCCAGACCGTGCCGCCGCCCAGCTTCCAATACAGATCACCGTTCCATGTCGCAGCAGCCTTGCGCAGCTGCTCGTTTTCATAAGGTTTGGAAGGATCGCCGGGCACCGTATAAAAGCGCCACAGCAAGGTGCCGTCTTTAGCGTCGTAGGCCGACACATAACCGCGCACACCGATCTCGGAGCCGCCGTTACCGATGATCACCTTGCCGTTGGCAATGCGCGGTGCACCAGTGCTGGTATAGGGTTTGGTTTGATCAACCGTGACAACCTGCCACGCCACTTTGCCGGTCTTGGCATCCAGCGCAATCAAGCGACCGTCATAGCTGCCCAGATAGATGCGTCCGCCCCAAGCCGCCACACCACGGTTGACCACATCGCAGCAGCCTTTGATACCGGTGCCACCGGGCACCTTGGGGTCGTACTGCCACAGCGCCTTGCCGCTGACAGCATCAAACGCATACACCTTGCTCCAGGCCGTGGTGACATACAGCACGCCATCGATCATCAACGGCGAGGCTTCCTGACCCCGGTTGGTATCAAAGTCGGCGTGCCATGCCAGGCCCAGTTGCGAGACGTTGTCGGTGTTGATGCGCGTCAGCGGACTAAAGCGCTGTTCATCACGATTGCGGCCCACCGACAGCCACTGGCCAGGCTCGTTATCGGCATTGGCCAATCGCGCATCGGTTACGGGGGCGGCCTGCACCGCCTGTGCAGTCCATGAGCACAGCAGTGCGGTGCAAACCAATCGCAGCATCGGATGCATGATCGAGCCCCCCCCCCCAACGGTGACGTTGCTCTGCTAGAGCTGGATGCGACTACCCAGGCCGGCACCGGCCTCAGGTACGACAATGCGTGACTGCTGTTCACGGCGCATTTCACGCGCTTCTTCGATGGCATTTTCCAGCGCCTGACGCACCGCCGCAGGGAACTGCGCGATAGCGTCGGCCAGCGTCTCCACTTCCATCTCGAAACCCAGCGGCAACACGCCACCCGGGGTCATGAGCTGCGTCTGACCACTGAACAACACCGGACGCGAAAGATCGCGCAGACCGTCGGGGGTGACCGGCGTCAGGCGGCGAATGGCGCCGGCTGTGCGATCGGTGAATAGCTCTTCTTGATAGACGTTGGCGGCGTCAAAGCTGATGTCGGGCAGGTTCGATTCGCTGGACATAACGATCCTCTTGCGCGTGGCGCGTAAAGCAGTAAATGCGCCGAGTTTAAGCTGATTTCATGTGCCAAGCGCAGCGGCCAGCACCGG
>CANFSB010000113.1 GCA_947449495.1 Pseudomonadota bacterium | reverse complement strand
GGATCTGCCATGGCCAAGCTGCTGTTCGGACCAGGAGTGCTGCTGCTCTCTGGTGCTCTTGCTCCGCAGGCAGTCTTGGCTCAGGCGGCGGCGCCTGAAGCCGAAGCGCCTAACGCTCTGGCTGCAGAGACAGCTGTGGACGTGGCTGCCCCAGGTGGCGAAATCGTCATCCTGGGTCGCCGCGACCGCAACATTCAGCGCGGTGCTACGCAGGTCCTCTCGATTCTTTCAGCCGAAGACCTCGCCCGTACGGGCGAGGGTGACATTGCCGGTGCGCTCAGCCGCGTAACGGGTCTGAGTGTGGCCGGCAATGGCTTTGTGTACGTGCGTGGCTTGGGTGATCGGTATTCGCAGGCGTTGCTCAACGGCTCGCCGCTGCCCAGCCCGGAGCCACTGCGCCGGGCCGTTCCATTGGACTTGTTCCCTTCAGACGTCATCGCGTCGTCGTTGGTTCAAAAAACCTATTCGCCCAACTACACCGGTGAGTTCGGCGGCGGTTTGATTAACCTCACCACCTTGGCCGTGCCCAAAGAGTCGTTCTTTAACGTCAACTACGGCATGAGCGGCGATACGTTCACGACCAGCAATCTTGGCTACACCTACTACGGAAGCAAGAGCGACTGGACGGGTTTTGATAACGGTGTGCGCGCTACACCCTCTAAGTTGGATGGTTTCTTTGCCACCGGTGAGCGCATGAGCTCCGGCAAGGTCAACACTGGCGAAATCGCCAAACAGTTCGTCACCGTCGATAATGGCCTTATCCAGATGGACAAGGGCATCGCACCGAATTTCTCCGGTGGATTTACCGGCGGCACCTCAAAACTGATCGGTGACACCGAGGTGGGCTTGATTGCCACCGCCGGCTACAGCAACAAGTGGCGTACCAAAGACAATACCGAGCAGACTCCTGCGAGCCTGGATTTGTCTGCCATCGATAAAGACTACCGTACCGTATCGACCGAAAACCGCATCGTGGTTAATGGTCTACTTGGTCTGGGCTTTGAGTGGGGTGACGGCAGCAAGCTGCGCTGGACCAATCTGTACATTCGCGACACCCTCAAGCGCGCTAGCCTCTCCGAGGGCAAGCAGAACAATCAGCGCTTGGGCGCGGATTTTCGCGAGCAGCAGACCGGCTGGTATGAGCGGCAGATGTTCACTACCCAGCTCAACGGCCAGTTCAAAATTGACCCCGTGAAGGTCGATGTGCGTGCAGCTTACGCTAAGTCCTCGCGCAATGCGCCGTACGAGCTGGGCTTGGGCTACTCGCGCTCTAATAATTCGGGCAGCCCTTATGGCCAGTATTTCATCAACCGTCTGGACAATGGTCAGACGGGCTTTGCGCGCATCTCGTTCTCGGATCTGAACGAGACGCTCGGCTCAGCCGGTGTTGACGCGACCTATACGATCACCCCGCGAGTGGTGGCCGGTGTGGGCTATGAGTTCACCGACACCAAGCGTGACTCGCAGCGTCGTGAATTCCAGATCATTGCGCCGTCGACCTTTCCCAACGGCGTGGCCATGTTCCGTCCCGACTACTTGCTGGGCGCTGCGGTCATTGAGTACTACGGCATCAATCTGATTGAGTCGACCGAGACCAACCCGGCCTTCGACGCAAGTCTGCGCACCAACGCCGGCTATCTGCAATTGCAGGCCGAGCTGGTGGAAAACTTCGAGATCAATGCCGGCGCGCGCATGGAAAAGGCGCAGCAGAATGTCAGCGCCATGCAGGTATTCAACACCGCTGGTACGTCGAACCCCTCAACAGCCTTGGACAACAGCTATGTGTTGCCGGCTGTGACGCTGACCTACAAGTTCCACCAGAACATGCAGGTGCGGTTGAACGGTTCCAAGTCTATTGCGCGCCCTCAGTTCCGCGAGCTGATGTTCCAGGCTTACTACGATCCTGAGAGCAACCGCGCCTATCGCGGCAACCCGTTGCTGGTGGACAGCCAGTTCACCAACGCAGAAGCGCGATTCGAGTGGTACTTTGATCGCGATCAGCGGTTCTCTGTTGCTAGCTTTTACAAGCAGATCGACAAGCCCATCGAGGCGTTTACAGGCTTTAACGACAACACTCCGGTCACCAGCTACGCCAACGCTCCAAAAGCCACGCTGATGGGCTTGGAAGTTGAAGTACAGAAGTACTACGACCTCAGCGACAAATTCAGCTCGGCGTTCTTCGGCTCCCGTCGCGCAGTAGTAATCGGTAACTACACCTACACCAAGTCACGCATCAGTGTGGGTGCGGGTGACACCACTTCTGTGTATGGCACCTCAGTACAGCCCGCGAGCAACTTCTTTGCCGATGGCACTGCCCTGACTGGCCAGTCTGACCATTTGGTGAACTTGCAGTTGGGCCTTGAGGACAACGGCAAGCTGTCGCAACAGACGCTGTTGTTCTCTTATGTCAGCCCTCGCGTCACCAGCCGCGGTGCAGCGGGTTTGCCGGACATCTATGAGGATCCAGGCCTGACGGTGGACTTTGTGGCGCGTCAGGGATTCACCGTTTGGAAGCGTGATCTCGAGTTCAAGTTTGAGGCTCGCAACTTGCTGAACCGCGGCTACAAGGAATACCAAGAGCGCGGCGGCAACGTGGTGTATTACAACCGCTACAAGGTTGGCACCAGCTTCTCGGCGTCGGTTACCGCGAAGTTTTAAAGATAGGTAGGCACCGGCTCATATTCTGAGCCGGTAGCCTTGCAAGCTGACTCTCCCGCGGCCGAACCGCGATCCATCGGAGAGTCAGCATGAACCAGCCTACTGTATCCATTACGCCGCTGCGTCCGGCGTTGCCCCATACCGCGCACGATGTCGAGACGCATGCCCTGGTGCGCATCTCGGTGCCCGAGGCCGATGCTGCGGCGCCGGCGCGCGCCCCGTTGCACCTCTCGCTGGTCATTGACCGCTCGGGCTCTATGGCTGGCAAGCCGCTGGTCGAGGCCAAGCGCTGCGCTCAGTTTGTGGTTGGCGCCTTGCGCCCCACCGACCGCTGCTCTGTTATCGCTTATGACGACGAAGTCAGTGTCTTGTCGCAGGCGGATTCGGTCGGCGACAGGCATCTCTTGCAGAGCCTCATTGCGTCCATCAGTGAGGGCGGCAGTACCAATTTGCACGGTGGCTGGTTGGCCGGTGCCCAGACGCTGCGCGTGCATGTGGCGCCGCAAGTGCTGTCGCGCGTCATCCTGCTTTCTGACGGCTGTGCCAATGCGGGCCTGACCGGCGCCGATGCGATTGCCGAGCAATGCGCGTTGCAGGCAGTTACAGGTGTAACCACGTCAACCTATGGCCTTGGCACCGGCTTTAATGAGCTGCTCATGCATCGAATGGCCCAAGCCGGGCAGGGCAATGCCTATTACGGCCAGACGGCCGATGATCTGATGGGACCGTTCACGGAAGAACTCTCGTTGCTCGATGCGCTGTACGGTCGATCGGTGCGGCTGACCTTGCAGGCTGCGCCGGGTGTGACCGTGACGATGGTTAACACGCTTGCCACGCTGGGACCCGATAGCTGGCGCTTGCCGGATCTGGCCCGTGGCGGCGACACCTGGGCTCTGGTGCGCCTGCGTGTTCCTGCGGCACCGTCCGATGAACCCCAAGCGCTGTTCACTGCCCAGATCAGCTACGACACTATGCAGGGTGTAGCGGTGCAGTTGCCGCCGGTCACGCTGTCGCTGCCGCGTGTCGCCGATGCGGTGTATGGGGCACTGGCTGCCGACTCCACCATAGAACAGCGTATCGATGAATTGGGCTTGGCACGGGTTGCAACCCAGGCCCGTGAGGCGGCACTAAACGGCGACTGGGACCGCGCAACGCAGTTGTTGGCCAGCATGGAATCCAAGGTGGCCGGCAATCCTTGGCTTGCAGGCGTGCACAACGAGCTGCGTATGTTGGTGGCCGAGCGCGATAGCCAGCGATATGGCAAGGAAGCCCTGTACTCGGCCATGCGCATGAGCTCCCGTCGAGTCAGCTCGTCGGAGAGCATGGACATGATGGAAGACGCGCAGATACCAGAGTTTCTGCGGCGCAAGACCGCTCAAGGAAAGAGCCGACCCAAGCCCTGATCGTCTGCGGGTCTTGAGATGCCGCACGGCCTGTGCGAGCGTGGGCTGTAAAGGCCCGCGCCGTGCAGGCTGGGGGTTGCGCATGCTCGATACACCACAACGTTGGTTCGTCTGTTTGCTGGGCTGGCTGGCACTGCTAACTGCCGTGTCCGTCGGCGCTGCGCCGCTAACCCCTGAGCTGCAACGGGCAGCGCGGGCCAGCACCTTCGAAGTGGTGATCAAGAAACCCGAAAAGGACCCGCTAACCTACGAAAAGCCATTGCCGCTGGATCTGTTGCCCTACAGCGAACGCACGGATGCGTACAACTCGATAGGCACTGCATTTGCGCTGGGTGGCAACCGCTATGTAACGGCAGCTCATGTCATCAACGGTAGCCCTAACAGCCAGTTCGGGCCTCCGGTGCTGCGCCGCAGCGATGGCACCATCTTTGAGATCGATCAGATCCTCAAGTACTCGATGCACCAAGACTTTGTGGTGTTCTCGCTCAAGAATGATCCGGCCCCGCCGGGCTTTGCGATCAACGAGTCCCCACAACTCGATGACGTTGTACTGACGGTCGGCAACGCTTTGGGTCAAGGCATCGTGATACGCGATGGCTTGTACACGTCGTTAACACCCGAGGATCAAGATGGGCGCTGGAAGTGGATCCGCTTTTCAGCGGCCGCATCGCCTGGCAACAGTGGCGGGCCATTGCTGGATGAGTCGGGCCGGGTAATCGGTGTGGTGCTCGCCAAGTCACCCAACGAAAACCTTAACTATTCGTTGCCCATCAGCCACGTGCTGCATGCGCCAGACAACAAAGCGCAGTTTGATCGACGCTCGCTGGTGCGCGCTTCCTATCTGCGCAGCACGCAGACCTACAGCATGAAAGACGAGTTTGCTTTGCCGCTGTCATGGCCCGCCTTTGACCGTGCCTATCTGGCAGTGATGGCCAAGCATGACCGGGCCGGCACCTCGGCGCTGTTGGCCAGTGCTGCAGAGGTGTTGTTTCCCAAGGGCAGCGGCACAGAGTCAGTGCTCTATGACCCAGAGTCAAATGACTACAAGCCGCGGCTGATAACGCAGCAGCAAGATAATAGCTGGACCGCCAATGCACCGCGCTACAGCGCCACCGACTTGCCGGGTGATGGCTCGGTGAGCATTGCATCAGTGGCTGACATTACGTTGCTGCGCCTCGTGCGCCCTAACGCCGCCGCGGATAGCGCTTTTTACAACGACACTAAGCAGTCCATGGACTTGATCCTCAAGACACTGGACCTGCGACGCAGCATTGGCCAGGACCGCATCCGCATTACGTCGTTGGGTGTCGCGCTGACGGATACACAGCAGACCGATGCCTATGGCCGCGTGTGGCAGGAGCG
>CANFSB010000112.1 GCA_947449495.1 Pseudomonadota bacterium | reverse complement strand
CTGCAGTGGTGATCTGCTGCTGCGCCACGATCACGCCGCGCGTATCACGACAGGTATAGCTGCCATCGCGCAGCGTATGGCGTAGATCTGCCGTGGCACGCGCCGCGGCAAGCATGTGCAGAAAGCGCGAGGACTGGTGCGTGGCCAGCCACCAGTTGGTGGCTTCGTAATCTGCCGGCTGCTGCGGCGTTAAGTCGAAGCTGTAGAGCGGGGCCCACTGCTCGCCTAGTAGCGCCTGCATCACATAGCCGCCACCTGCAGACTGCAAGCGGTAGTCGCCCTGCGGCGTGTGCTGCACAACGTCTGGCTGCAAGGCCAAGGGCGCAGTGAACGTCAGGCCACCAAAGCCCACATCAGCGATCCACGGCTCACCGTCTACAACCAGCCGCAACAGCATGTGCGTGCGCGGCGGGCGCGCGCCCTCGGGTTGCTGCCACAGCACCCGCGCGGCCAGACCCTGCACCTCAAAGCCCAAGGCTTCGAGCATGACCCACAGCAAACGGTTGTGTTCAAAGCACCAGCCGCCGCGGCGCCGGTGCAGCAGCTTGGCCTGCAGCGAAGCCAGGTCGAGCAGCACCGGCTCGCCCAGCAGCGGCGAGAGGTTTTCGAAGGGGATCGACGCCGTATGCAGCCGGATCAGCGCTTTTAGTGTTTGAAGCGTGGGCGACGTCGGGCCGGTATGGCCAATGCGCGCAAACCAGGCAGCAAGGTCCGGGGCGTTGGCCACAGAGCGGACGGCTAGACCGCCACGCCGAAGTAGTGACCCGCCACGCCCGTGACTGCCATAGCCACCACGCCCCAAAACGCCACGCGTACCGCGCCACGCCACAAATTGGCGCCGCCCAGTCGTGCAGCCAGCGCACCCAGCGCCAGCAACAGCAACACGGTGCTGCTGAACACGGCCGTACTGATCCCGTTGGCAGGCACCAGCAATGCCAGCAGCATGGGCGCCGCAGCGCCCACCGCAAACGCGCCGGCCGAGGCCACGGCCGCTGTCAGCGGTTGAGCGCGCGAAAAATCGGTAATGCCCAGCTCATCGCGCGCATGCGCACCCAAGGCGTCATGGTCTGTCAGTTGGGTGGCGACCTGGTCCGCCAGTTCGGGTGTCAGGCCGCGGCGCACCCAGATGCCAGCCAGCTCGCGCCGCTCTGCCTCGGGGGCCGAGGCCAGTTCGTCCCGCTCGCGCGCCAGATCTGCGTGCTCGCTGTCGGCCTGCGAACTGACCGACACATATTCGCCGGCCGCCATCGACAGCGACCCGCCAACCAGCCCCGCAAGGCCTGCGACAAGCACTGCAGACCCTTCAGGATGGGCCGCAGCGACGCCGATAATGAGGCTGGCCGTGCTGATGAGGCCATCGTTGGCCCCCAACACTGCGGCACGCAGCCAGCCGATGCGGTCAACGCGATGACCTTCGTGATGGAACTTCATACCGGCTAGCCTACCTAATTATGGTGACAAGCCGAAATCCGTCGCACTGCCCCGAATGCCCGCACTTGCTGGCATGCCTTGGCAGCGTGGCATATGCTGGAAATTACTACGATTGATGCGTTTATCGAGGCCACAGAACATCATGGTTATTCGGCGCAATACGCTTATAGGGCTCGCGGCTGCGGTGCTGCTGGGCAGCGCACTACCGGCTGCTGCCGAGCAACCCAACTGGGCCTTTTTCAACGAGTACTGCAGCAAGTGCCACAACACCGAAGACTGGGCCGGTGGCATTGCTTTTGACACGCTGAGCGAAGCGGACATTCCCAACAATGCCGACATCATGGAAAAGGTCATCCGCAAGCTGCGCAGCCAGCAGATGCCCCCGGGTGGCAACAAGTCACCCTCGCGTGATGCCAATCGCGCCTTTGTGTCGTGGATGGAAACCTCACTCGACAATTCAGCCAAAGGTCATGTGCTGCCGGGACGCGTCGGTCTGCACCGGCTCAATCGCAAGGAATACGCCAACTCGGTGCGTGATCTGCTGGGTATCGACATCAACGCCGCCGAACTGCTGCCGCGCGACGAACCGCGTGAAGGCTTCGACAATGTCGCGCAGGCATTGCAGGTCACTCCGTCCTTCCTCGATCAGTACATTGGTGCAGCGCGTGCCGTGGCTGTGCAGGCCATGGGCAACAAAGACGCACTGCCGGCAGGCACTACCTATCGCGCCCGCAACCCCAGCACGCAACTGTTCCATGAAGAAGGCCTGCCCTTGGGCACGCGCGGTGGCATAGCCGCAGATCACAACTTTCCGGCCGATGGTGAGTACGTGCTCAACATCGCCAACATGGCGCAGGCCCTGTGGGTCTACAACATGGAGTTCGAGAACACGTTGGTGGTCACGCTCGATGGCGAGCAGGTCTACGAGACCAACATCGGTGGCGAAGAAGACATGAAGGCCATCGACCAGAAGCAGGACCCTGCTGTCGAAGCCATCAACAAGCGCCTCAAGAACATCACTTTCAAGTCCACTGCCGGCGTGCACAAGTTGGTGGTGGCTTTCCGGCACCGGACTTTTGCCGAATCCGAAGACCGCTTGCAGATGTACATACCTGGCGGTGGTCAGGATCGAGTGCTGCGCGTGTCGTCCTTTGAAGTGCGCGGCCCCTACAAGGCCACGGGCATCAGCCCCACCGTCAGCCGTAACCAGATCTTCGCGCCCTGCTATCCCAAATCAGTCACTGAAGAGTCGGCTTGCGCACGCAAGGTGCTTGAGCGACTTGCCACTCGCGCGTTTCGTCGGCCACTGGTCGACGACGACATCAAGCCCTTGATGGGCATCTATGAAACGGGTCGCAAGAGTGGCGACTTTGATGCTGGCGTACGCCGCGCTATTACCGGCATCTTGGCGCATCCGGACTTTCTGTTCCGCAGCGACGAACCATCCACCGCCTTGGCGCCGGGCAGCATCTATGCGATCGACGATCTGGCGCTGGCCTCGCGCATGTCGTTCTTCCTGTGGAGCAGCCTGCCCGATGACGAGCTGCTGGCCGTTGCTACAGCCGGCAAGCTGCGCGATCCAGCGACGCTGCAAGCCCAGGTCAAGCGCATGCTGGCCGACCCGCGCGCTGTGTCGCTGGCTGCCAACTTCGGTGCGCAATGGCTCAATCTGTCAAAGCTTGCCGAGATCACCCCAGAGCCCTCGCTGTTTCCCTATGCCAGCGGTGCGGGAGATCTGCGCGAGGACTTCAAAACAGAACTCAAGCTGTTCATGGACAGCGTGTTCCGCGGTGACCAATCCGTGCTCGAGTTGCTGCGCAGTCGATCTACTTTCGTTAACGAGCGACTGGCGCTGCACTACGGTATCAACAGCGTGCGCGGTGATCAGTTCCGCAAGGTAGAGCTTGCCGACTCCACGCGTTGGGGTTTGCTGGGCAAGGGCGGCGTACTGATGGTCAGCTCGTATCCCAACCGCACCTCGCCGGTATTGCGTGGTGCTTATGTGCTCGAACGCATCATGGGCACACCGCCGCCGCTGCCACCACCCGCTGTTGAAGCGCTAAAAGACAACGAGGCCGGCAAGAAGCCCAAGACCGTGCGCGAACTGCTCGAAGGCCATCGCGCCAAGCCCCAGTGCTACTCCTGCCATGTGTCGATGGATCCGCTGGGCTTTTCGCTCGAAGGGTTTGATGCCGTGGGCAAGCGTCGCGAGATGGACCGCTATGCACGCACGCCCATCGACAACAAGGGCGAATTGCCCGATGGCACAGTGGTCAAGGGACCCAACGACCTGCGCACTGCCTTGGTCAGCAATCCCGGTCTGTTCGTCCAAAACGTCGTCGAACGCTTGATGATCTATGGCTTGGGCCGTGTGATTGAAGCGCATGACATGCCGGCCGTGCGCGACATCGTGCGCAAGTCGGCTGCCGACGAGTATCGCTTCTCGACGCTGGTCTACAACATCATCACCAGCGACGCATTCCAAAAGGCACAGGTGCCGTCAGACGCCACTCTGCCAGTCATCAAGCAAGCCGCAGTTCAACGGTAGGGCTCCATCATGTTCATCACCAAAAAACATCTGTCGCGTCGCACACTGTTGCGGGGCTTGGGCGTGTCGGTCTCGTTGCCGCTGCTCGACGCCATGATCCCTGCGCAAACGGCACTGGCCGAAACAGCTGCCAAGCCTGCGCCCCGCATGGGCTTCGTGTACTTCCCGCACGGCGCCATCATGAAAAGCTGGACGCCGCAGCAGACCGGCGCCGATTACACCGCCTCGCCCATCTTGAAGCCGCTGGATCCGTTCCGCAGCCACATGACTATTGTCAGCGGTCTGCGCAACAAAGGCGGCGAGAGCTCTGACCCGCACGGCATCATGGCCGGCACTTGGCTGTCGTGCTTTGGTGTCAAAGGTCGCGAAGGCGACAAGGGTGTAACAGCCGACCAACTGGCTGCCCGCCACTTCGGTCAGGGCACCCCTTTGCCTTCCATGGAACTGACCGGTGAAGGCGGCAACGCCACCTGTGGTCAGGGCAACACCGGTTGCGGCTTCGGCAGCACTGTGGCGTTTCGCACGCCGACCCAACCGCTGCCGATGGAAGACAACCCCCGCAAGGTGTTCTATCAGCTGTTTGGTCAGGGCGACACCAATGCCGAGCGCCGCGAGATTCTGCAAGAGACCGGCAGCATTCTCGACTATGTGCGCGGCGAGAGCGCCCGCCTGCAACGCCGCGTAGGCGCCACTGATCGCGCACGCGTCAGCGACTACCTGGACAGCATCCGCGAAGTCGAAGGCCGCATTCAGCGACTGGCCAACAGCGATAGCGCCAAGATGGACTTGCCCAACGCACCGCAAGGTGTGCCGGACGAGTTCGGTCAGCACTTGGATTTGCTGTTCGACATGATCGCGCTGTCGTGGCAGTCAAACATGACTCGCGTGGCCAGCTTCATGATGGCCAAGGAGGTGAGCATGCGCACCTACCCCAACCTCAGCATCACCGAAGCCTTCCATCCGCTGTCGCACCACCAAAACGATGCCGACAAGATCGAACGCTTGGTGCGCATCCAGAACTGGCACACGCAGGTGTTTGCCAAGTTCATCAAGAAGCTCTCCACCACCCAAGATGGCGATGGCTCGCTGCTCGACCATTCGATCATTCTGTACGGCTCGAACATGAGCAACAGCGACCTGCACAACAACGACCCGCTGCCCAACGTGGTCATGGGCAAGGGCTATGGCCGCATCAAGGGTGGTCAGCACGTCAAGTACGCACAGGACACGCCGCACGCCAACTTGCTGCTGACCCTGCTGCAGCGCGCCGGCCTGTCCTATGAAGAGCTGGGCAACAGCAGCGGGCTGCTGACGGATATCTGACATGCACCGCGCACTGGTCGCAGCTGTGGCGCTGGCGCTGAGTGCCGGCGCACTGGCAGCCGCTACGCCTGGTCCTGTCGGCAGTGTGGTTGCGGTGTCTGCCGACGGCAGCACGGCATTGCTACTGGCTGCCTACGAAGGCGATGCGGTGCGTGTTGCGGCCTTGCTCAAAGCGGGCGCCGATCCACGCCAGGGCAATCGCTATGGTGCTACGCCACTGGGCGAAGCCGCGCGTCGCGGCGATGCAGACATCATGCGCCTGCTGCTCAACGCCGGCGCCGATGCCAACGAAGCCAACGCAGAAGGTCAAACTGCACTCATGGAAGTGGCGCGCACCGGCAATCTGGCTGCGGCCACGCTGCTGCT
>CANFSB010000111.1 GCA_947449495.1 Pseudomonadota bacterium | reverse complement strand
GGATAGGCCTCGCGACACGGCAGCGCGCAGGCCGGCGGTGTGATCGAAATGATGGTGCGTAACGATCAGCCGGGTGACCTGCTTGCCGGCAACCAAACGGTTGGCTGCATCGATGCGCGCCAGCGTGGCGGCGGCACTGCCATTGGCCTCGAACATCACCAGGTGATCGGCGAACTCGATGACCGGTCCGCCGTTGTTATTGGCCACGCGCACGTCCCAAACACCGCGTGCCAATGGTGTGACAGTCACTGCCGGCGCCGCTCCAGGAGCGGACGCAGCGACAGGTGCCGGCACCACTGGCATCTGGTCTGCCGGCAGGTTCAATCGGTAAGAGTCCACTTGGAACATCAGCGTCACTTGGTTGCGCCAGTCGATGCGGTTCATCAACCCATAGGGCAGCATCACGCCGTCCTGTGGCACATAGCCGGTGAACAGTGCTGTGACTGCAACATCCCCTAGGTTGACGTGCGGCACGACGCGGCGCGTCCACGCTGGCAGGTGAGTCACAGCATCGATGCCCAGCAAGACCGACGTGCCATTGGCAGTGGTGAACTGCAGGACAGAGACGCCGTCCTCGACGCTCACACCGGTCATGCGTGCGGCCGGGTCTAGCGCTGCCAGTACTGCCGGTAATGGATGGTCGAGCAACTCCGCGCCAGCCTGCGTGGTGGATGCGCGGTTCCAGTTGAGACCGAACGGCGCGGCAAACGGGAACATCGGTGCGCGGCGTTGCTGCAGCAGCGCACGCCCTGCTTTGAGATCGATGCTGCGCTGGGCATCGGCGATGGCGCGCCACTTGGGTGGCACGTTAGGTTCGGCAGTGATGTTGCCGCCACCGTCCATATAGGCATCCTGACCAAAGCCGGTATAGACCAGCGTGCGCAGGCCCAGCAGTTTTTCGCGGCCGCCCATCGCGGCCACTGTCTGGTCGAGCAATTGCGCAGCGGGCGCTTGCTGCGCCACCGCAGGCCCAACGGCCGTCACCATCAGCACACCGGCCCACAGCGCCTGTCGCAGCAGTGATTTCATTTGCCTGCCTCCCCGCCTATATCGAACAGATCTTTTTCCGCAGGTTTCTTCATGCCCTGCTCCCAGTACTTTTCCCAGATCTGGGCCCAGGGTCTGCCGTACATGTCCGGCACATCGAACTCGATGACGCGACCCGGCGTCACCGGAGTGACGGTGCCCTTGATCGGGTACAGCGTCTGGATGCAATCAACGAAGACAATAGGGTTGACCTCGGCATCGATAAAATCGGCCCGCTTATCCATGCGCTCGATGATGCGGATGGGCTCCACCAACGCCTCCGGGTCATAGAGGATGGCCTCGTGGCTGAGGCCGGTGAAGCGCCCCTGCGCATCACGTACCGGCGTATAGATCTCGATGGACTGCATCTTGCTCGAGTGCTCAAACGCTGTGTGTGAGGCCCAGCCCTGAATGTTGGAAGTCCAGGTGATCAGCGTGTCGTGATCCCAGAACCCGATGGTCTCCCCATACCAGCGCGGCACCTGCTCGCCCAGCCTCGGCACCGGCCCATCCATGCGAAAGCTACGGCCCACATGGATGTTGATGACGAAATTATCGGCACTGCTCATGTATAGCTGCACCAGCTGCGGCGTGACCAACATCTGGCGATCATAGGCACCCCATTCATGCCAGCGGCGCATGAAGCCCTCAGGCCAGCAGAACTGCGCCGGCCACATGGGCTTGTTGGTATGCCCATGGTGGTAGGTCTCTTGCACCACACGCTGGCGATAGGTCTCGGTCAGCAGCGACAAGACCGTGGGCACCTGCACATGGCGCATTGCGAACCAGTTGTCGTTGCGCGGGGTGAAGCGTGGCTGGCGGTACACGCCACTCCACTCGTGGGGCAGCGAGGCCGGGGTGTGTAACGTCGGACCGCCGCGGCTACGGGTTTCGGCTTGCAGTGCCTCGTAATGCGCCTGCGCGGTGCGGAACGGATAAGGGCTGACCAAGGCCTTGCGCGGCAGGTCACGGTCGCAATAGCCCCACGGAGCATAGGCCGGGCCGTTCTTGCCAATCAGACCGCCATTGGCACCGGTCCACAGGTTCTCTATAGCAATGGGACTATTGCAGCGGAAGTAACGAGGATCGGACCACAGCTCGCGGTCCGCATAGAAGTCGGTGGTGGTGAACAGGTCGCGTGGCAGCGGCTTTACACCGGGCGGCACTTGGCCGGCAGGGGCAGCGACGATGAGCACCCCGTCGCGCTGCAAGATCGCACCTACCGGTGCGCGGGCAGTCACATCGTCGGATAGCGGGGCGCCGCGCCCGACACTCTTAAAACCGATATCAGGCACCTGCTGCGCGACCGCCACACCGACCATGACGGTCAGTGCGAGGGTCGGCAGCAGGTCCTTCAGTCGCCGCGCAAGTGCGCCCGGGATTCTGACGAAGTCCGGGGCACGCGGCGACATGGCGTCAGGCCGAGGCGGGCCAGACGAAGTCAGGACGCAGGCCTTCGTAGACGGGGCGACCGTCTGCAGGCTTGTCGTAGCCCTTGGTCGTGTCATAGAACGCATGGTAGGTGGCTGCCGGGAAGCTGGCAGCGTCGAAACCCATGACATTGGGAACAGCAACGCGCACGCGCTTTTGCTTGTCGTCGAGCATCAGCACGCCGTTGCACTCGGTGCACAGGCAGATCTCGAGCGGGCCGCCCGGGTTGTTGGCGTTGAACGGCACGCGCTTGATCTTCTCAGGATGATCAACGGCCAGATCGGTGTAGTTGAAGAAGGCGACGTGGGTCGTGTGCTGACCGGTCACTGCCTTGCAAACGTTGCAATGGCACTCGTGATTGTCGATCGGCTCGGCATTTGAAGTGACATGGACATGGGCGCAACCGCCCGCATATTTAGCAGCCATTAAATTCTCCCGATTCTTGTTCTGTCAACGCATTGGCGATCGTGCCCCGCGGCACGAGCTGTTTTGAGCCTAGCATGCCCGCGAGGCTATTTCTTGAGCGTGCCATCCACTCCTTCGGGAGAGCAGGTAAACGGCTCGATCTTAAGATCCGACGGGTTGTACTCGGTGGTCCAAGGCTCAAAATCATGCGTAAAGAACTCGGGATCTTTGAGTGTGACTTCTACTACTAGCTGCTGCTTAGCGGCATCCAGATGCACTTTCTCGACCGAGGTCAGCGCTGCTGAATGCAGCAGGCCGCGTGTGGGCTGGCCGGGCTGTTCCACATATTGGTTGAGCACGCCCGCCGAGAAATTAGCGGTCTCAATCACCAAGGTGTCGCCCTCGAAGTGACCAATCGAATGGCCCAGTGAAGTGCGCGGACCATTCTTAGGATGTTCGCGCTGATCCAAACGCACGATGCGCTTCACATCCATCCACTCATGACGAAGGATCACGCGATCTTTCTCGCGTGTGATCGACAGCGGAGTGCCCGGCGCGCCCCATACGCGACGCACAGCAACCGGGTCGCAACGAAACGCCGGGTCATCCTTAAACGGATCGTAATGATCCACCGCGGTCTTACCGGCAGGCGTCAGGAAGGCCATCATCGGCTGCGGATCGCTGGTGCCACGACCCGGGCGCGGAGCGAGCAACCACGTACCGGTGATATCGCTGCGCACCGCCTGCGTTGCAGGTCGGGCCGGGTTTTCGTTCACATGCAACACGCGGCCATCCGCAAAATAAATCTCTGTGAAGAAACAGCGATGCGCGTCATTACGAGAGCGCGATCCTTCGATGCGCACTTGCGTGCCCACCTTGAGCACGGCCGGCGTAATGCCGATACGGCCCAGCTGCGTATAACCATGTGACTCGCACACGTACTCTTCGGTGCGACCGTTCTCATCGACAGCCTTAAGGTGCAGATAGCTGTGCGGGTTGCGCGCCTCGAATGCGGTGACCTTGCCCGAAATGCTGACCGGCTTTTTGTTGTCAAAATGCGGGGCAAAGCTGTGATGTGCCTGTGCGCCGATCGGAAGGAGCAGTGCGCTGCACACTGCGGCTACGCTCACGCTGAAGCTGCGAATCGATGGCATGGTCTGCCCCCTTCTTGTTATCAGTGTCTATCTAAAAAATCGAACAAGCCCGGCGCAAAGACCAAGTATGGGTTCACATGCTCGGCACCAGGCACCAAATGGTACTCGGCTACAACGCCCTGGTTGCGCAGTTCACCGGCCAGGCGCTCGGCCGCTGCTGCGGTGTACTTGGCATCTTTCTCACCTACCAGCAGCAAGACCGCAGCATTGCCCTTTAGCGCCGCAAAAGGATAGTGGGTACTGATGATGGGGCCGGCGCTGTTGACGATGGCGCGAAACAGCCCGGGATACTGCGCGGCAAAGTGAAACGCCGCAGACCCCGATGGGTTCTGGCCGTGCAGAAACAGGCGCGCTGTATCGGCGCCATATTCGGCAGCCACTATGTTGAGCACATACAGCACGTCGAGCTCGGCGCGCTGATTGTCCTGGGCACTCCAGCCGTCTGCAGGCACAGACGGACCGGCTTCACGATCCACCGGCCAAGGGCTGCCGTAATAAGGCTGTGTGTAGCCGCGATAGCCCAACGGCGAGATGACGATATAGCCGCGCTGGCGCGCCACCTGCACCAGCTCGTTGCCGCCCCGGTGGTTGTTGTTGATGCTGTTGCCCGCACGTAGCGTGACCAGCACCGGCAACTTTTTGCCCGGCGTCCATGACTCGGGCACGAACAGCCGATAGGGGATCGACTCGCCGGTGCCAGGGAAGTCGTAGCTGCGGTACTGCTCGCCGGTTTGGCGGTACAGCGGCGCAGCAGGGTTGGGCTTGGGTGCTTGCTCTAATCGAGCGGCCGCAACACCGGGCAACTGCGCGGCGGCAGTGCCGCAGAGCAACACCGTGGTCAGCAGCGTTAGCGCAGCGAGTGTTTTCATTGTTTGGTCTCCCTGCGAAAGTTTTCTGGCGGGGAGTTTTAACCCACTAACCGCCGCAATCGTCGTTTTATATCTAACCACTGGCGATAGCGCCCACGCTCAATGCGTTTGACGTCAATCAGAGTCCACTCGCCGCAGGCCGCCACGGTGTGCAGACCCTCAACATACTCTGTGCTTGCCATCGCCCCGGTTAGCCTGTCCGGCAGCACCTGCACCTGCGCACCTTGCGGCGACAGATCAGTCAGTCGCAGCCAGGACGTGGCCACACCGTAGCCGCCGCGACAGTCTTGTACCGGCAGGCGGACCGATCCGTCTTCGGCCACCCAGGGTGTTCCTGCAGGTCGCGAATTACCCAGACCGGTATGTATCGGGTTGCTGCCGCAGGTCTGCCAAGGGCCGTGCAGATCGTCGGCCCAGGCCATGTGCAGCTCGCGTCGGTCCCGGGACTCTTTGCCGTAGATGGCGAAGAACATCCACCACCGCCCGTCGTGCTGGATCACTGTGGCATCTACACCGGGCACACCAGGCAACAGCGCGCATTCACGCTGCCAGTCCAGCAACGTGGGTCCTGCGCTATAGAGCGCTATCTCGCCGGCTTTGGCCGATTCCGGAATCATCCAGTTGCGCCCCTGGTGCCGGAACACAAATGGATAAGACAAATGGAAGGGCTGTGCCAGAGCGGTGCCGATGTGCGACCAGCGTTGCTGCTGCAGATCGATCTCATGGTGCTCGATGACGCCATGCTTGGTGCGGTAATCATAGGCCTCAACAAAAACCTGCAGCCGATGCCCATCTTGCAGAGCAAACGGATCGGCGCAGTAACGCCAGGGACCCGGGTCTGGCATCCACAGGATGCGATCGCGCACCTCGACAAGACGCTGCGCAGTGAGTTGCTCGATAGACAGCGGCACCAGTCCGACAGTCCAAAGGTCAGACCGGGGCGCGCTAAACATGGTGT
>CANFSB010000110.1 GCA_947449495.1 Pseudomonadota bacterium | reverse complement strand
GTGGGCAAGGGTTGCACTGAAACGTTAACAGTCAGGGTGTGTTCCCCCACACCCAGGATGACGCCGCGCAACGGCGACACATCACCAAAGTCACGACCCCAAGCCAGCGTGACGTGGTCGCGCCCCACACGCAGATTGTTAGTTGGATCCAACGCCACCCAACCATAAGGTGGCGCATGCACTGCCACCCATGCGTGCGACGCATCAGCGCCAACCAATTCTTCTTCAGGCTCGCCGTCGCGCGGCAAAGTGCGCAGATAACCGCTGACGTAGCGCGCCGCCAAACCGCGTGAGCGCAGGCAGGCGATCATCACATGTGCGTAGTCTTGGCATACGCCGCGCCGGTTGTGCAGCACCTCCATCAAGGGTGTGGATATTTCCGTCTCGCCGGGCGCATAAGTGAATTGGCTATGGATGAGATTCATGAGTGCTTCGGCAGTTTCCAGCACCGGTCTTCCCGGTTCAAAGCACTCTTGGGCAAAAGCATTGAAGTCCTGCTTGATGCGCACATAGGGTGACTCGCCCCGATACCGGCGCACTTCCAGCTCCAACAGATCAATGGGCTGCGCCGCATAACGCAGCGACTCCACAACCGCTTCCCACGGCAGACTTTCGGCCGCTGGCCGCGGCGGACGCGCGCGCACCTCAACATCCATCCGGGCGTCAACAATCAGACTATCGTGCGGCCTGTCGATTTGCAGCCGTGTAATGGGATTTCCCAGCGCATCTTCACCATCCACGGAATAGGCCGGTTCCGGCGATATGCGCACCTCGTGATGAAGCGTGGTCTGGTGGGGCATAAAGCGCGGCATCAGTCGTAGCATCTGATGCGAGTGCGCCACCTCACCGTCATAGTCATAGCGCGTCACGTGCCGTACGCGATAGCGCCAAGGAACGCTGTCGTCGCTCATGCCGCCACCGTGCGCACGTCCATGCCCACATGCGAGAAATGCCGCATACCCAATCGATCGCACAGTTGCCCGGCCGCAGACTCCAGGCCCTGCAAGGCTTCGGCCAAGCAGGCACGCGCCGCGAGGCTGTCGTCGAGTTGATGCAGTTCGATGTTTTGCAACTGCCGTATGGAAGCGCTGAGCGAATCCTCGACGCCACCACCCAAGGACTCGGAGAGTCGCTCCAAGGTGCGGCGCACACCGCGCCAGTGAAAGGCCAGTGCGCGTGGATTGCTCTCGTCGAACACCAGCAACTGTACTGTCGGCGCCAACTGTGGCTGAGCCATGTGGCGCGTGCGATAGGTGATCGTGCTGCCACCCACGTCCAGCAGCCAATCCAACTCGGCGCGCGGCAGCTTGCGGCCACTGCCCAGCCGCTGCGCTAGCAAGCCACTGAGAAACTGCAACCGCTCAAGCTGCCGACCCAACATCAGCAGACGCCAGCCATCGTCTTGAGTCATGTCATCAAGCGTAAAGCCTGCAAACGCTGCAAGGCCAAGTAACAGATGATCCAGCGCCTCACGCGGATCACCGCGCTCGTCGGCCTCGGCTTCGTTGAACTGACGCTGCAACACTGTCAGCGAGCGCCAATGCTCCAGCGACAAGCGGCTGCGGGAATGCGATGCAGCCCAGGCCAAGCGAGTCAGATCCGCAGCCAGCCCCAGCGGATGCGAGGCATCGAACAGACTCTGCACCGGATCACGCTCGTCTTCGAGCAGCCCCATTGCACGGCATGCAGCCAGCGTGGGCTTCCAGATAGCCGGCTCGGCGCGCACCGCAAACGTGGCGCGCAGCAGACGCGTTTTGTCTTCGCAGCGTTCTGCGTAGCGGCCCAACCAGAACAGGTTCTCGACCAGGCTGGACGGCAATTCGTCGCGGCGCACACCCAGATCCACCGGCACGCTGTCGCCCGCATCGTCCTCGCTACCGCTGATGCCCGGCAACACCCAAATGTCCTTACTGCCGCCACCGCGCTGTGTCGATACCACATCAATGGCGGCATCGGATGCGATACGCGCCATACCACCAGGCAACACGCGATAGCCGCCTGCAGTGGCGATGGCATAAACACGGATGCCTACTGACCGCGCGTTGAGCTGTGGCGCACTGCCGCGCCAGGCCGGTGCTTGGGAAAACTGCACACGCTCCTGCGCCACATAAGCATTGGGACGCGCGCGCAGGCGGCGCACCAGCGCGTCACGTGCCGCAGTGTCCAGATCCCGACCAAACACTGCGTCGAAGCGCTGATTCGGATACACGCCCTTAACGACCAGCGTATCGAGATGTTCGACCACGTAGTCCAGCGCAGGCTGTTCGCCGCACCACCAGGTGGCCACCGACGGCAGCAGCAGCGACTCACCCAGCATGCGTTGCGCCACACCCGGCAAGAAGCCCAACAGTGCAGCCGACTCCAGCACGCCAGAGCCCAACGCATTGGCGACCACCACACGTCCGGCGCGTACCGCGCCCAACAATCCCGGCACACCCAACGCCGAATCGGCACGCAGTTCAACCGGGTCGCAGTAGTCATCGTCCAATCGGCGCAAGATGGCGTGTACGCGGCGCAGACCCGCCAAGGTTTTGAGATACACCGTGTCGCCGCGTACCGTCAGATCATGTCCTTCAACCAAGGGCAAACCCAAATGACGTGCCAGATACGCGTGCTCAAAATAGGTTTCATTAAACGGGCCGGGCGTGAGCACCACAGCCAATGCTTGATCAGCAGCCGAGGCAGTTGCCAGCAAGTTGGCGCGCAAACCGGCAAAGAAGCCGCCAATGGGCCGCACGCCCAGATCCTTAGCAGCCTCCGGATACACACGCGACACAATCTGCCGGTTCTCCAACGCATAGCCGGGACCGGACGGAGACTGCGTGCGATCACCCAGAATCCACCAGCGGCCATCCGGACCACGCGCCAGATCCACCGCATACAAATGCAACCATGTGCCTTGCAGAGGCCGCGTGCCACGACAGGGCCAGAGGTAATTGGGGTGGCCGAACACCAGCTCGGACGGAATGCTGCCGTCTGCGATCAGTTGCTGTGGCCCATACAGATCTGCCAACAACGCATTGAGCAACTCGGCGCGTTGCAGCACACCGGCTTCAATCTGCCGCCACTCTGAACCACTGACCAACAACGGCAACGGATCTAGTACCCACGGGCGGTCGCGGCCTTGTGGATCGGCATAAACGTTGTAGGTGACGCCGTTTTCGACAATAAGGCGGCGTGCCAGATCAACATCGCGGCGGGTGGCTGCCGAGCCATTGCCCAGCAAGCGCGACACCAGCGGTTGCCAGTGACTGCGCAAACTACCGTCTGCAGTGAGCAACTCATCATACCGACCAGCATCGACGGCATAGCCTGCTAAGCCTGCTCGCGTGCGTCGTTGTCGAGTGCGTCGCATGCGCCTTAGCCGTCGCGACGCAGGTCGAGCGTGAACGGGAAATCAACGTTGGTCGTGGCCAACGGCGCTGCAATCGGCGACTGCGTATGACCCATACGGAAGAAACGCGCCAGCCTGCGGCTCTCGGCTTCAAAGGCATTGACCGGGAACATGTCATAACTGCGACCACCGGGATGTGCCACGTGATAGCGGCAGCCGCCCAAAGAGCGCTGCATCCACGTGTCCACCAGATCAAAGGTCAGCGGCGAATGCACTGGGATAGTGGGATGAAGTGCATTGGGTGGCTGCCAGGCGCGATAGCGCACTCCGGCTACGTACTCGCCAGCAGTGCCGGTAGGACGCAGCGGCAGCGCGCGACCATTGACGGCCACTGCATAGCGATCCGGTGCCAAGCCGGTCACCTTCACCTGCACGCGCTCTACAGACGAATCGACATAGCGCACAGTGCCACCAGCCGAGCCTTCCTCGCCCATCACATGCCAAGGCTCTAAGGCGTGGCGGATTTCCATACCTACGCCGCGTGTCTCGTAGGTGCCATAGCGCGGGAAACGGAACTCTTTGTGCGGTGCGAACCACTCATGCTGCAGCGCAAAGCCTGCAGCGCGCAGCTCATCGATGACATCAGCAAAATCCTGCTCGATAAAGTACGGCAGCATAAAGCGATCATGTAACTGGGTGCCCCACCGCGCCAGTCGCGCCGGCTGATAGGGCTCTTGCCAGAACCGCGCCACCATCGCGCGCAACAGCACCTGCTGCGCCAAGCTCATGTGTGCATGCGGCGGCATTTCAAACGCACGCAATTCGAGCAAGCCCAAACGTCCCGTCGCACCATCGGGAGAGAACAGCTTGTCGATGCAGAACTCCGAGCGGTGCGTGTTACCGGTGACATCAATCAGTAGGTTGCGCAGCGCACGATCCACCAACCAAGGCGGTGTGGGTCCAGTGCGTCGCGAAGCCAACTGCTGAAAGGCGACTTCCAATTCGTACAGCGAGTCATTGCGCGCTTCATCCACGCGCGGTGCCTGCGATGTCGGTCCGATAAACAGACCCGAGAACAGATAAGACAATGACGGATGGTTGTGCCAGTAAGACAGCAGACTCGGCAGCAAATCTGGCCGACGCAGAAACGGCGAGTCATTGACGTTGGCACCACCCAACACAAAGTGGTTGCCTCCGCCGGTACCGGTATGGCGACCATCCACCATGAACTTTTCACTGGTCAGACCCACTTCGTGCGCAGCCTGATACAGGTGCGTGGTGCGATCGACCAGCGACTGCCAGTCTGCCGACGGGTGGATGTTGACCTCGATGACGCCCGGATCGGGCGTGACCCTAAAGTGGGTCAGACGAGGATCTGCAGGCGGCTCATAGCCTTCCAGCACAACATGTAGATCCAGCTCAGTGGCACTGGCTTCGATGGCCGCGACCAGCTCCAGATACGCATCCAGACTCTGCAAAGGCGGCATGAACAGGTACAGCACGCCCTCGCGAGGTTGCGCACACAGGGCCGTACGCGTCAGCGCTGCTGCTGATTCACCTTTTGCAGGTGCCGAAGCTGCAGCGGACACCTGCGCCTTGCGACTACGATCCGTTGGTCGCAACTGTGAGACCAGCTGCGCATGCGAGGCTAGCGGTGCAAAGCGATCTGAAGGATCGGGTTGGTGCACATAGGGGTAATCGCCACGCGACACCCACGGCTGCGAATCCAGCGGTAGGCGAAAGCCCATCGGCGAGTCGCCCGGCAGCAACCAGCAGTGCTCGGCGCGCAGAAACCACGGGCCCGATTGCCAAGCAGTACTGAGCGCATCGCGGGCAATGGGCAACACATGACCCACCACATCACCCAGGCCGTTGGTAAAGATGCGCCGCATCCGCTCGCGTTCCAACGGATCATCAAGGCGCGAATCCAACGGATCGACGTTGCCTGGCAAGCGACGCTCTCGCCACAGGTAGTAATAAGCGTCTTCGTAGCCAGGGAAGATGTGCTGCGGGTCAAGTTCCAAACGCTGCGCCACGGCTGCCAGCAGACGCGCGCCATCCTCTGCCGTCACAGCGTAATCGTGGGACTCATCGGCATAGCGTGCCGGGTCCAACCAGATAGGCTGACCGTCTTTACGCCAGAAACAGTTGAGCGACCAGCGCGGCAACGGCTCACCCGGATACCACTTGCCCTGGCCAAAATGCGTCAGACCCTGGGGCGCGTACTTGCTGCGCAAGCGGTCGAACAGCGCGGCGGCACGCAAACGTTTGGTGGGCCCCATGGCATCGGTATTCCACTCGGCGCCATCCGGGTCGTCCACGGCGACAAAAGTGGGCTCACCGCCCATGGTCAGTCGCACATCAGCAGCGGTCAGTCGCGAATCAACTTCCTGTCCCAATTCAACGATGCGTTGCCACTGCTGCGAGGTGTAAGGCTTGGTAACGCGCGGCGCTTCCCAGATACGGGTCACCTGCATTTCGTGCGAAAATTCCACTTCGCACTTGTCGACACCACCGCTGATGGGCGCAGCCGTCGAGGGCTCGGGTGAACAGGCCAGCGGAATGTGACCCTCACCGGCCAGCAGACCGGAGGTCGGATCAAGCCCTATCCAACCACCGCCGGGCAGATACACCTCGCACCAGGCATGCAGATCAGTGAAATCCTGTTCAGGCCCGGCAGGCCCCTGTAAGGGTTTCACGTCAGCGGTCAGCTGGAT
>CANFSB010000109.1 GCA_947449495.1 Pseudomonadota bacterium | reverse complement strand
GTGCAGCTTCTTCACATCACGCTTGCCCGAACCCGCCTCGGCATTGTGATCGACGAGGAAGAACACACCACCGGGCTTGAGCGCCTTGAAGATCTTGGCGTTCAGCGCTGCGGTGTCGATGTCGTTGATCGGCAGGTCGTGGTAGTACAACACGTTGAACACGATGTCGACGCCCTGCGGCAGCTCCATGTTGTTGTAGTTGATCAGCGTGTAGGTGCTGTTGGGATGCGCGGCCGTAAACGCACGGCTGGCCTCGCCGGAGCGCGCTTCGGTATAGGGCAGGTCATACATCAGCACCTGGCCCTTGGGTCCGACGATGTCCGACAACATGGCCGTGAAGTACTGACCAAAGGACGCAAACTCCACCACCTTGTCGCCAGGCTTTACGCCCGACAGCACCAGCAGCTCAGCCGGCTTGCGGTTGGCATCGCGTGCTTTGGTGTCGGCGCTGCGAGCCGGGGACTCGATGGCGGCCTTGACGTAGGCCGGTGTGCCCGCTGGCACCACATAGGCTGTGTCGGCAGCGATGGCGGTGCCGCCCAGTGCTGCGCACAGCACGGCTGCGCCCAGCATACGAACGAGTGATCTAGTCATGAAGCTCCCCCCGGTTGATCTGTTGTTTGGCTAAATACCGTATATGCATCGAAGACTGGCCCGTCCACACAGACGCGTTTCATGGCCGGGCCCGCTGCAGTTTGCACTTCGACCGTACAGCCGGCGCAGCCACCCACCGCGCAGGCCATGTATTCCTCTAGCGAGACCTGACAGGCTACGCCGAACTCGCGGGCCAGTGCGGCTACTGCACGCAGCATGGGTGTGGGGCCGCAGGTGAACACTTCCACTTTGCGCAGCGTGCCGGCATCCAGAGTGGACAGCCAGCAGCGCGCCAAGTCGGTAACGTAGCCGTCGTGGCAGCCGGCAAACCCTGCCTTGCTGGTGAGGCGACTGGGGATGCCCCAGTCCTCCAATAGCGGATGCGCTGCGATCACACCCTCAGGCATGCCCGGCACCATGATGGTGGAGGGACGCGCGCGGAACGGAAACGGGATTTCTGAGCCCATGATGGCAAACGGTAAGAAGCCCTCATCAGCGCGCTCGCGCAGCACCTCGGCCAGATAGACCATCGGTGGGATGCCAACGCCACCGCCGATCAGCAGTGCCAAAGGCCGAGCCGGATCGGGTTTGAAGCCCTGACCTATCGGCCCGAGTAAGTTCACTGTATCGCCGGCTTGGCGGCTGGCCAGATGGCCCAAGCCATCACCCATCACTTTGTAGAGGATCTCAATCCAGCCGGCATGGGCGTCGGCTCGCATGATCGACAGCGGGCGGCGCATCGGCACCGCCGGATCGACTGCCACATGCGCAAAGCTGCCGGCGGTGGCGCGGGCGGCACAGCGCGGTGCCTGCAGGCGCAGCACATACTGACGTCCCGGGTGGCTTTGCTGCGAGAGGACGGTGGCGTCTTCGACAAAGATGGTGCCGCGGTGCGGACGGTTCGGATCACTCATAGCAGCTTCAACCTCTGCGCGGGGCGGGCCGGGTGGCCAGCGTTTCCAGCACCGCCATGCGCACGGCGACACCATTGGTCACTTGATCGCGGATGACCGACTGCGGTCCATCAGCGACGACTGAATCGATTTCCACACCGCGGTTCATCGGCTGCGGATGCATCACGATGGCATCGCGCTGCGCCAGCGCCAGGCGCGCGGGTGTGAGGCCATAGCGCTCAAAATAGGCCTCGCCAGCCGGGATGTCGGCATCGGCAAAACGCTCGCGCTGAATGCGCAGCATCATCACCACATCGACCCCGCGGATACCGTCATCTATCGAGTCGTAACGGCGGCAACCGGCGAACTCGTCAGCGGCGGGCATCAGCGCCGGCGGCGCGACCAGTCGCAACTCGCCCACACCCAAAGTGTGCAGCGCTTGCCAGGCCGAACGCGCTACCCGCGAATGACGTATGTCACCGACGATGGCTACCGCCAGCTGTTCGCAGCTGCCTTTGCGCTGCAGGATAGTGAGCACGTCCAGCAGGCCTTGAGTGGGGTGCGACAGATGCGCTTCGCCGGCCGAGAGCACGCTGACTGCAGGGCCGACATTGTCGGCTACCAGCGCCGGTACGCCGGCTTCGGCATCGCGCACCACAAACACATCGACATGCAGTGACTCGAGCGTGAACACGGTGTCGAGCATGCTCTCGCCTTTGACGCGCGAGGACAGCTGCATTTCCAGGTTGACCACATCGGCACCCAGACGCCGCGCAGCCAGTTCGAACGACACGCGCGTGCGCGTGGAGGGTTCGGTGAACAGATTGGCCACCGTGATGCCGGCCAGCACGTCCGAGCGCGGCGCCGCGTCACCGCGGCGACGCACGTGATGCTGCGCACGTTCGAGCAGCATCTCCAGCTCATCGCGATTCAGATCAGCCAGAGTCAACAGGTGACGCAAGCTGCCGTCGGAACGCCGTTGGTCGGTCATATCGTGCTGTGTCCTCAGGGCTGGTTGGCCAGCCAGGTATTCAAGATGACAGCCGCTGCGGCGCTGTCCAGATCGCCCGAGCGCAACCGTTTGGTGCGCACGCCGCTGGCGCGTTGCTCGCGCAGCTGCGAGGCCGCTTCAACCGACGAATAGCGTTCGTCGATGCGCTGCACCTGCAGGCTGCTGCGCTGCGCCAGTGTGCTGGCAAAACGGTCCGCTGCAGCGGCCACAGTCGACGGCGTGCCATCGTCATTATAAGGCGCGCCGACCACCAGCAGATCTGGGCCGACGGCGCGCACTTCGCGCAGGATTGCTTCCCAGTCGGGGCCGCTATCGGTGCTGGTGAAGCTGCGGTGCACACGTGCACTGCGCGTCAGTGTGTCGCCCACGGCAAGGCCGATACGACGCAGGCCGAAGTCAAAGGCCAGCACAATGCGCGCTGCGGTCACAGGCTCAGGCGTGTCCAGCGGTGCCGCTGAGACGTGCGATATCGATGCCCAGTCGTTGCCAAGCCGCTTGCCAACGCTGTTCATGAGGCAGCTCATAGATCAGCTGCTCGTCCATTGGCAGGGTCATCCAGGCATTGTCGAGCAGTTCTTTTTCCAACTGGCCGGCTTCCCAGCCCGCATAACCTAAAGCGATGAACGCATCGGTGGGCCCTTGCCCCGCGGCGATGGCCACCAGCACATCGCGCGAGGTGGTCACTTGCACTTGATCGGAGATGCGCTGGGTTGAATCCCAGGTACCGCCGGGACGATGCACCACGAAGCCGCGATCCGGATGCACAGGGCCGCCGCGCAGCGCAGGCCGTCCGGCCAGTTCGCTATCGGTAGTGGTCAGGCGCATCTGTTCGAGCACTTCGGCAAACAGCATGGTGCCGGGTTTGTTGAGCACAATGCCCAACGCGCCCTGCTCGCCGTGTTCGCAGATGAGCGTGACCGATTGCGCGAAGTGGCCGTCTTTGAGCCATGGCATAGCCACCAGCAGGTGGTTGGTCAGGCTGAGGGGTTCGCTCATGGACGCAGTATGCGGCCCCGCGCAGAGCGTCTCAAGGAACCGACACGCTGCCGCTTTGCAGGCGGCCGTCATTGAACTGCCATTCGTAGGCAAACCGCAGACTGCGGTATTGGCTGGCCAGGGGTGCCGGCAAGGCTTCAAAGGGGCTGGCCAGCCGCAGAATTTGCAGCGCGGCATCGTCGATGACGGCATTGCCACTGCTGCGCTGGAGGGTGGCTGACAGCAAGCGGCCGTCGGTGCCCAGCTGCACTTCGATCACTGGGCTACCGCGCAGGCCTTCACGCTGCGCCGATGGAGGGAAGTTGAGTGTGCCGATACGCTCGACGCGACGTCGCCAAGCATCCAGATAGGGCGCCAGCTCCTCGGCACGAGTGTCGGCACTGATGAACAGTTCGTCTTTGGTCGGGCCGCGCAGCGACAGGTCGTCGGCGTTGTCGAAGGCCGGTGCCGGTGTGGTGGGTCGTCCCGGCGTGCCCACCAGGCCCATTGGCGCCAAGGACACCGTAGCCGCCGGCAGCAGATTGGGCTTGCTGCGGTGTTGCGGTGCCTGCGCGTCGGTGGTGGTCAGCACAGATTCGGCAGACTGGCCTTCGGCACTAGAGGGCGCACCGTCATTGCCACCGCCGCCGGGCGGCGAGGGAATGCGCGCAGCGTCGGGCTTGCTGGTGTTGCCTGAACCCAGCTGAGAGCGCTGCGCCAGATAGCTGGCGCTGTCATTGCGGCGCGCTTCAGGCAGTTGATCGGACACCAGCAGCACTTCCAGACGCTGCCCCCCGGATTGTTCGGGTGAGGGCGGCGCAAAGCCCACGCCCAGTACCAGCAGCGCGTGGGCCAATCCCGCCAGCAATAACATGCCGATCAGCCGATCGCGCGCTGCCCGCGACCCCACATCGAGGTCATCACGTCGTCGCAGCCGTGCGGTGTTGGGCGCGCGCAGGGTATGGGAGGCCGGCGCCACGGCGAGCTAGCGTGCTGCTAGCCGTTGTTGTATCGCATCCATCAGCAGGCCGGACAAGTCGGTGCCGAACTGCTTGTCTATCTCGCGCACGCCGGTCGGGCTGGTGACGTTGATCTCGGTGACATAGTCCCCGATGACATCCAAGCCGACGAACAGCATGCCGCGCGCGGCCAGTTCGGGCCCGATACGCGCCACCAGCTGTTGCTCACGCGCCGTCAGCGAGCGCGCCACGCCGGTGCCGCCGGCAGCAAGGTTGCCGCGATGGTCGGTGGCCGAGGGCATGCGCGCCAGTGCATAGGGCGCGGCTTTGCCATCGATGATGATGACGCGCGTGTCGCCGCTGCTGGTGATTTGCGGCAGGTAGCGCTGCACGATGGCAAAGCGGTTGCCGTAGTCGGTCAGGGTCTCGAAAACCACCCGCATGTTCTTGTCAGTCGGGTCGACCACAAAGATGGAGCGGCCGCCCATGCCATGCAGGGGCTTGCAGACGATGCGCCCCTGTTCGGCGGCGAAGGCAGCCATGTCGTCCATGTCGCGAGTAATGAGGGTTGGCGCACAGCAGTCGGGGAACCACGCGGTGTACACCTTCTCGTTCATGTCGCGCAGGCCCGCCGGGCGGTTGACTACCAACGCTCCGGCCAGCTCTGCGCGCTCCAGAATGTAGGTGGCGTAGATGAACTCGACGTCAAAGGGCGGGTCTTTGCGCATCAAGATGACGTCAAAATTACCCAGTGGCTCAACCACCGGCTCGTCTAGATCAAACCAGTGCTCCGGGTTGGCGTGCACGGTCAGTGCGCGGCCGCGACCCAGCGCCACGCCATCGCGCAGATGCAGATCTGCCAGCGTGAGATAGGTGAGCGACCAACCGCGCGCCTGGGCTGCTTGCAGCATGGCCAGCGAGGTGTCTTTGGCGTACTTGATGTCCTCGATGGGATCCATCACCACCGCAAGTCGTGTTTGTCTGGTCATGGTGGCAGTGGGCTCCGGTAGCAACTTGTGATGTGCCGCGTGGCGGGTGTCAGGGGCGTATGTTAAAAGAAAGGCTGATTTTCATGCCAAGATTCAGCGAAAGAGGGCGGTGTACGTGACTGGCGAGAGTCCCGGCCTCAAGGGCCTCAAGGTCCTGGTCATCGATGACAGCAAGACCATCCGGCGGACGGCAGAAACTCTGCTGGCCAAGGAAGGCTGCGATGTGTTCACGGCCCTCGATGGGTTTGATGCGCTGGCCCGCATTGCTGACACTGCGCCCGATATCATCTTTGTCGACATCATGATGCCGCGGCTCGATGGCTATCAGGCCTGTTCGCTCATCAAGCACAACAAGGCTTTCAGGCACATCCCGGTCATCATGCTCTCGTCTAAGGACGGACTGTTCGATCGTGCACGCGGCCGCATTGTCGGCTCTGAACACTACCTCACCAAGCCGTTTACCAAAGAAGAACTGCTTGATGCCATCCACACCCACATTACCCGGTAACGGCCGTGGCACTGATCCTCATCGTCGACGACTCTCCCACCGAGGTCCATGTGATGCAGCGGGCGCTGGAGCGCAGCGGCTATCGCACTGCCGTGGCCAACGATGGCCGTGAAGGTTTGCGATTAGCGCGGGAGATGCAGCCTGATCTCATCTTCATGGACATTGTCATGCCGGGCATGAACGG
>CANFSB010000108.1 GCA_947449495.1 Pseudomonadota bacterium | reverse complement strand
GGTGCATGCAGTGGCCTACGCGCCACGCGAAGCACTGGCCGGCGGCTTTGCCGAGAGCACCAGCCGCGAGGCGTTTCGTGTGGCCCACGATGTGTCCAGCTACAGCCTGACCGCCCTCACCCGCGCCGCGGCGCCGCTGATGGCCGGCCGCAACGGCGCAGTGCTGACGCTCAGCTACCTGGGCGCGGTGCGCGCCATCCCGGCCTACAACGTGATGGGCTTGGCCAAGGCCAGCCTTGAGGCCAATGTGCGCTTTCTGGCCTATGACCTGGGCCCGCAGGGCGTGCGCGTCAATGCGATCTCGGCCGGCCCGATCAAGACGCTGGCTGCTGCCGGCATCCCCGGCCTGCGCAAGATGATGAGCCAGGTGGCGCAGGTGTCGCCGCTGCGTCGCAATGTGACGCTGGAAGACGTGGGCAATTCGGCGGCGTTCCTGTGCTCAGACATGGCCAGTGGCGTCACTGGCGAAGTGCTGTACGTGGACTGCGGCTTCTCTACGGTGGGGATGAGCTTCCCGGGCGAAGCTGAGGGCTGAGCACGCCGGTCTCGCCCTGCAAACGCGCGACGATCACCGCACAGGCCGAATCGGCCAGCACATTGACCGCCGTGCGCGCCATGTCGAGCAGGCGGTCGAGGACCAGCAGCACGCCGATGGCCTCGGCGGGCAGCCCCACCGCCGCCAGAATGACCGAGATGCCCACCAGCGAGGCCGCCGGAATGCCGGCGATGCCCATCGAGGTGATCAGGGCCAGCAGCACCACCGTGAACTGCACCCATAGCGACAGGTGCAGACCATAGGCTTGGGCGATGAACAGCGCGCCAGCGCACTCATAGAGCGCGCTGCCGGCATGATTGATAGACACGCCCAGCGGCAACACAAAGCCCGCCACGCGCGGCGACACGCCGGCGCGCTTTTCGGTGCACTCGATGGTCAGCGGCAAGGTGGCCGATGACGATGCCGTAGAGAACGCGGTGAGCAGCGCCGGTGCTAGCGCGGGGAACAAACCCCAAGGTCGCACACGACCGACGATGCGGATCAGCAGCGGCAGCGCAATGAACGCATAGAGTGCAAGGCTGACCACCACACAACCGCCAAACAACAGCAGCGGCCCGGCCGACGACAGGCCCGCACGCGCCACCACTTTGGCGGTGAGACCAAACACGCCCAGCGGTGCCAGCTGCATGACAAAGCCAGTCATGGCCATCATCACGCGGAATACGCCCTGCCAGAAGTGCTCAACCGACTCGCGGTACGGCGACTCGATGCGCGACAGGAACAAACCAAACAGCACGCTGAAGAAGATCAGCCCCATTAGTTTGGAGCCGGAAGCCGCCTCGACGATATTGGTGGGCACCATCCCTAAGATGATGTCGAGCAGCCCCGCAGAGGACTTGGCCCGCACGCTGATGTCGACGGCACTGGCATCGGCATGCAGTGCCAAGAGGTCACGCGCCGGTTGGCCATTGACCACACCCGGCTGCACAACGTTGAGCACGAACAGAGCGATCAGCACCGCGATGAGCGTGGTGAGCACATAGAACAGCACCGACGTGCCGCCGAGCTTGCCCAGATTGCGACTGCCACCGATGCCGGCCACACCGGTGATGACCGAAGCCATCACCAGCGGCACGATCAACATGCGCAGCAGATTAAGAAACAGCTGCCCTAGGAAATCGCAGAACGCGATGACATCGATGCCAGCCACTGTGCCGGTCGGACCGACCAGCACGCCCAACAGCGCGCCGACGGCCATCGCACCGAGAATAGTCCAGACCTTGACGGGTGATTCGTGCATGGCCTGGTACTCCGTGTGTTACTCGAAGGCCTTGGGGTTACGCGCAACTTTGGTCGCATTGACCAACGACTGAATGTAAGCCTCGCTGACCAGCTGCGCCTGACGCTGCTGCTCGCGCTGCATACGCTGCATGCGCAAACGCGGGTCGGTTGTTTCGGGGCCTGGCACACGCGACGCGGTGACTGCAAGCAGTGCGATGCCGCCTTCATCCAATGCAATGACACTGCGCGATGACTTGCCGTCCTGCGGACGTGCACCACCAAACGCAGCAGAGAGCACCTGCACCGGCACGCCCGGATCGGTACGGCCCACATAGCGCGCCGCATCAGACTTGAGCTTGAGATCTGCCAGCACTTTGTCCAGCGACTCACCAGCGTCCAGACGCTTGAGTGCGGCATCGGCAGCAGCCTTGGCAGCAGCAGAGCCACGCTGACGCAGCAGCTCGGCAACGATGCTGTCACGCACCTCGGTCAATGGCTTGGTCTGCGGCGGCCGATGTTCGACGACACGAAACACCACCAGGCGATCGTCGCCCAGCGACACGGGACCACTGACTGCTTGCTCTTTAACGGCGCGCGCACTGAACACGGCTTCGTTGAGCTTGGGGTCGTTGCCCAATGCACCACCGCCCGCACCGCGCACAAAGTTGGCGATGTCGCCGGCCTGCAAACCAAACTCTTTAACCAGTTCGTCGAAGTTGCCCACGCCGCGCTCGATGCGCTGCTGCAGCTGTTCTTGGCGTTCGCCAAAGCGCTCGCCAGCCAACTCACGCGCCATTTCGGCAGTCAGTTCACCACGCACTTCATCCAAGCTGCGTGACTTGCCAGCCTGAATGGTCTCGAGCTTGATGAGGTGCCAGCCGAACTGCGTCTTGACCGGCGCACTGACCTCGCCCTGCTTGAGCGCAAACAACGCAGCAGAGAACTCGGGCACGAAGGCATTGCGATCTGACAGATCGAGTTCGCCACCCTTGGCAGCAGAGATGGGGTCTTTGGAGTTGGCCTTGGCCAACGCAGCAAAGTCACCGCCGCCTTGGATTTGCTTGAGCAGCGCATCGGCATCGGCCTTGACCTTGTCACTGTCGGCAGGCTTGTCGACGGTAAGCAGGATGTGGCGAGCCAAGCGACGCTCGGGTTCGATAAAGCGGTCGCGGTTCTTTTCGTAGCGCTCGGACAGCTGCGCATCGCTGATCTTGATGCCAGCCGACACCGAAGCCAGCGTCAGTTCGCCATAGGCCACACGGGCCGACTCGGTGGTTTGATATTGGGCCGAGCGGTCCTTGTACCAAGTGTCGATAGCGGCCGCATCGACCGGCGCTGTGCCGGCAAACTGCTGCGGTGTGAGCAGCGCAAAACGCAGCTCGCGCTGTTCGTCTTCCAGAACATGCAACCGCGCCGCCTCTGCGGGCGTGATGAATTCGCTGATGCCCACCACCATGGCTACTTGATCGCGCACCAACTCGCGGCGCTTGGCGGTCTCGTAGGCCGCAGGGCTCATGCCTGCAGCGGCCAGCGCGGCCATAGCGGCCTGCGGTGAGAACTTGCCCTCGGACTGGAAGGCCTGCTCGCTTTGATAAGCCTGACGCAACTGCGCTTCGGTGACTGCAAAGCCCAACTTGGCAGCGGCTTGGCGCACCACTTCTTCGCGCACCAGCGAATCGAGCAGCCGTCCCTGCAGCAGCGCGCGCTGCGCGGCGGGAATCTCACCGCCAAACAGATTCAGGTATTGAGGCTCCATGCGCTGCCATTCGGTCTTGGCGCGGTCGAGGCTGATCTCTTCGTTGCCGACCTTGGCGGCGTAGTTGCCCAGGTGACTGGTGAAGTCGACGATGCCGTAGGCACCCCAGGCTGCAAACACCAATGCCAGCGCACCCAACATGACGTAGGAGAGCCACTTGCTGCCCTGCAGTTTGTCACCGATTTTCTGGAGCATGGATCAGGCCGTCTGCGGAATGGGACGGCGATTGTACCTGACCAGACCGTAGTCGGCTGCCAGCCCCTGCAGCCGTGCGGCGGCACGCTCCCGCCAGAAGCCGGGCTAGGACTTCACCACACCGGTGAAGTCTGACCACTGCTCAATACGAAAGGCCCGGATATCCCGCACCGACTTTGGAAACCAGAGCCGGCTGCGTAACGACTGAATTGCCAGAAACAAGCTGGCCATGTCCTCTTGTTCCGTGACGTAGAGGCTGCCTTGAACGCGGTGAAACCCGTGGTCGGCCAGAACAGCGCCAATTTCTGTGTAAGCGTGTGAGACGCCCTTGGGGTGATGAGTCTCTGTGTCTGCGACGACCAGATCAAACGCCACCGCGTACATCAACAAGCCTCGGGATCGTCTTCCAATCGAGTCAGTCGGTACTCGGCCAACTCCCCGCTCTCAACCAATGTGACTTGGACCAGCCAATCGCCATCATCCAACTGGCGAAGCGCTGTGCCCACTTCGTACTTGGGCCCGAAAGGTCCAAAACTCTTGATCTTGCCGACAGGGACTGGCGGCGGTGCGACGACTGCGTGCATGACAACTCCACCGAAATGGACTCAGTCAACGGACGATGTGCCCAGACGTGTGGGCTTGCGAATGGATCTCTAAATGCCAGCCTGCTGGGTGCGACTGGCGGAGCGGACGGGACTCGAACCCGCGACCCCCGGCGTGACAGGCCGGTATTCTAACCAACTGAACTACCGCTCCATTCGCAAACCCTGGGCTGGTGGGTGCTGAGGGGATCGAACCCCCGACATTCGCCGTGTAAAGGCGACGCTCTACCAGCTGAGCTAAGCACCCCTGTGCAGGCCCGGACCACCAACCCCGCTGTGACGTTTAAGCCCCAGCGAGGGCGCGTAGTCTAGATGAACTCTAGTGCGGTTGCACCTGCTTTGATGCACGCCGTGCACGCGGCGTGCGCTTGGTTGCCACAACGGCTACTGGCGGTGTGGTGACCACGACATTGGGCACAGGCTGGCGGGTCAGCGCCAGCTCGAGCACTTCGTCAATCCATTTGACCGGACGGATGTCGAGCTTGCCCTTGATGGTGTCGGGAATCTCGGCCAAGTCCTTCTGGTTGTCGATCGGGATCAGCACCAGCTCGATGCCACCACGCTGTGCGGCAAGCAGCTTTTCTTTGAGACCACCGATGGGCAGCACTTCGCCGCGCAAGGTGATCTCGCCGGTCATGGCCACATCGGCGCGCACCGGAATGCGCGTCAACGCCGACACCAATGCAGTGACGATGCCAATGCCTGCAGACGGACCGTCTTTGGGTGTGGCGCCTTCGGGCAAGTGGATGTGGAAATCGTTATTGGAGTGAAAGTCTTTGTCCAAGCCCAGCACATCACTGCGGCTACGTACCACCGTCATGGCAGCTTGGATCGACTCCTTCATGACATCGCCCAACTGACCGGTGAACACGGGCTTGCCCTTACCAGGCAGCACGGCTGCTTCGATGCTGAGCAACTCACCACCGACTTCAGTCCAAGCCAAGCCTGTGACGTGACCGATGCGATCGGCTTCCTCGGCCTTGCCGTAACGGAAGCGGCGCACGCCCAGATAATCGTCGAGGTTGCGTGCAGTGACCTGCACGGTGCTCTTGGATTTTTTGTCGAGCAGCAGCGCCTTGACCGCTTTGCGGCAGATCTTGGCGATTTCGCGCTCGAGGCTGCGCACACCGGCTTCGCGTGTGTAATAGCGAATGATGTCGAGCAGCGCGGCATCAGCCACTTTGATTTCGCCATCCTTGAGGCCATTGGCCTTGACCTGCTTGGGCAGCAGATAGCGACGCGCGATGTTGAGCTTCTCGTCTTCGGTGTAACCGGGGATGCGGATCACTTCCATGCGATCGAGCAGCGGCGCCGGAATGTTCATGCTGTTGGCGGTGCAGATGAACATCACGTTAGACAGGTCGAGATCGACTTCAAGGTAGTGATCGTTGAACGAAGCGTTCTGCTCCGGGTCGAGCACCTCCAGCAGTGCCGACGACGGATCACCACGAAAATCCATGGCCATCTTGTCGATCTCATCGAGCAGGAACAGCGGATTGTGCACACCCGACTTGGTCATGTTCTGCACAACCTTGCCGGGCATCGAACCGATGTAGGTGCGACGGTGACCGCGAATCTCGGCCTCATCACGCACACCGCCCAACGACATGCGCACGAACTTGCGGTTGGTAGCGCGCGCGATGCTTTGACCCAGTGAGGTCTTGCCCACGCCGGGCGGACCGACCAAGCACAGGATGGGGCCTTTCATCTTGTCGACGCGCTGCAGCACGGCCAAGTATTCGACGATGCGCTCTTTGACCTTATCCAGGCCGTAGTGGTCTTCGTCGAGCACCTTCTGGGCGTTCTCGATGTCTTTGTGGACACGCGAGCGCTTTTTCCAGGGCACCTTGACCAGCCAATCAACGTAGTTGCGCACCACGGTGGCTTCGGCCGACATGGGCGACATCATCTTGAGCTTGTTGACTTCGGCAGTGGCCTTTTCGCGTGCCTCTTTGGGCATGCCGGCCTTGGCGATGCGCTGCTCAAGATCGGTGATCTCGTTGCCGCCATCTTCCATGTCACCCAGTTCTTTCTGGATGGCCTTCATCTGTTCGTTGAGGTAGTACTC
>CANFSB010000107.1 GCA_947449495.1 Pseudomonadota bacterium | reverse complement strand
GCAATTACCATGGTGGCTGCTAGACCCAGCAACTTCGGTATGAACGACAGCGTCATCTCATTGATTTGAGTAGCGGCTTGAAACACGCCAACCACTAGGCCCAGCACCAGTGCTACAAGCAACAAGGGTGCCGCTAACAACAAGGTGACTTCCAGCGCACGCGTGCCAATAGTCATCACGGTTTCTGGGGTCAGTGTCACGGACAACTCCTACTTGTAAAAGCTCGAGGCCAAGGTCCCCATCACCAATGCCCAACCATCCACGAGCACAAACAGCATCAGCTTGAAGGGCAAAGAGATCAGTACCGGCGACAACATCATCATGCCCATCGACATCAGCACGCTGGCGACCACCAGATCGATGATCACAAACGGTATGAAAATCATGAAGCCAATTTGAAAGGCTGACTTAAGCTCGCTAGTAGCAAAAGCAGGCACCAGAATCGACATGGGCACGTCTTCAGGCTTAGCAAACCCCTTACCGCCAGAGATACGCACAAAGGTAGAAATGTCACTTTCGCGTGTTTGATCCAACATAAAAGTGCGCAGCGGCACTGCGCCACGCGATAGCGCCTCTGTGGTTTCGATGGTGCCCGCCATGTACGGCTGCACGGCTTCGTTGTTGATGCGGTCGATGACCGGCGACATCACGAAAAAGGTTAGAAACAGCGCCAGGCCAACCAGCACCTGGTTAGGTGGCGACTGACCGGCGCCGATGGCTTGGCGCAGGATGGTCAGGACAATGATGATGCGAGTAAACGCGGTCATCATGAGCAGAACCGACGGCAGCAAAGTAATTGCCGTCATCAAGATTAGCAGTTGGAGCGTCAGCGAGTAGCCTTGGCCCGCACCGGTTCCTGTCACGGTCAGAGCAGGAATTCCAGGGGCCGCGGCGCTGGCGATGGCAGGCACACACAGAGCCAATGCAGCAACAGCCAGGCCAAGCACGCTACGGCGACTGAGCAGATTCATCGACCCAGGCTCCGACGCAGAAGCGTCGCAAAATCCGTCTTGGCAGTCTCTGCTGTGTGCGGCACGGCCACCACAACACTGCCCTCCGGCAATTGCTGCAGCAGATTGACGCGCCCTGGTGCGACACCCAGCAGCACATGGGTTTGGCCAACACGAACCACCACGGCGCGCTCACGAGCACCCAGTGCAACCTGCGAGACGATTTCGATAGTGGCCGTGCCAGAGCTGCCAAGCGTACGCAGCCGGCGCGTCATCCACGCCACTGCAAACACTGCCGCCAGCACCAACAGCAAAGCAAATGTGACCTGTCCTAGACCTACTGCACTACCGGCAGGAACGGTTGCAGCGGCTGCAGGTGCAGCAAACACACGCGGCGCGGCATCAACAGCTTCAGCAGCCATCAGGCTCAGTGGCGCAGCCAGCGAGAGAGCTGCCAGAGCGCAAGAGTGTCGGAGAGACATCGGATTACCGCAGAGTACGGATGCGATCCGCAGGACTGATGACATCGACGAGGCGAATGCCAAATTTGTCGTTGATCAGCACAACTTCGCCGTGTGCAACCAAGGTGCCGTTTACATGCACATCCAAGGGCTCTCCTGCCGCGCGCTCCAGCTCAACCACAGAACCCTGGTTAAGCTGCAGCAAACTGCGGATAGGCAATCGTGTGCGACCCACTTCCAACGTCAAGGTAACCGGTACTTGCAGGATGACGTCCAGATCTACATCACCCTTTTGCTCAATAGAGCCACGCGGCTCTTGCCATATTGGTGGCTGCTGCGAGGCCAAATCTGCCTCCATGGCTGCCGAGATTTCTTCTTCGCTCATTTCGCTCATGGGAAAACTCCTGGCTTTGCCACTACTGCATCACTAGGGTGGTGAAATACAGACCTTCGATGGTCGCTGGCTTGATGCCCTCATGACCGAGGGTCGTGCGCACAGTCTCTAGCGCTTCGGCGCGCAGCTTTTCTTTACCTTCGAGGGTCGAAAGGCCTGCGGCAGTTTGCTGCCCAAACAGCAGCAGCAGGTCGTTGCGGATCGCGGGCATGTGCACCTTGACCTCTTCAACAGCCTTGGGATCACGCGTCATCAGCTGCACCGCAATCTGAAGGAAGCGGGCATTGCTGACATTTTCAAAATTCACAGTAAACGGCGGGTCCAACGGCACATAGACCGCAGCGAGCTTGATCTCTTCGTGGGCTTCCTCAGGCTTGGCGTTGTCGCCACCCTTCATCATGAAGAATGCACCGGCGCCGCCGCCACACAGGACCAACACCGCAGCAATAATGATAATCAGCTTTTTCTTGCTGCCACCTTTCTTGGCCTCTTCAGCCTTAGCAGCTTCTTCGCCGGCCTTGGATTTGCCTGGCTTTTTTGCGTCAGCAGTAGACATGTCGTGTATCCCTCAACTGTAGGCGTGGCGGGAAGTGGTTATCCCAAGCAGGTTTAGCAAACCTTGTGCCACGCGCAGAGAGCGCACTTCAAGCTACTGAAGCCATAGATATTTTGCAGATTTAACGACTGTGAACTGCGTCACATAGAACAGTCAGCGACAGAAAACCGTCGCAGCATTCGCCGGTAATCAGGCGATGGTATCGAGCGTTCCGCTATGGCGCAGACCTGCCACGTTAATGCTGGTTTCTAAGCCAGCGCTGTCTGCATTAAGGTCCGAACCGAAGTTGCGCGTTAAGCGTGAAGGCATTGCCTGCCTTGCACCGTCTCTAGACACACCTGCATCGAGCAACTGCAAGCCAGAAGCGGCAAACAGTTCACGCAATCGCGGCAAGGCTTCCTGCAAAGCAGAACGCGTATCTGCGTGCTGCGCCCCAAACACCACGCTGGCTTTGTCATCCTGCACCCGAATCTGCACTTCAAGCGGGCCAAGATGCTCTGGAGACAGGCGCAGTGACCCGGTTTGCTCCCCTCTGGCTGTCATGACTGCCAATCGGGTACCTAGCTCCTCCGCCCACTCATGGGTGCCAACGGGTGACTCGAGCGAGGCGCCCGCAACCTGCGTTGACTGCGGGCTCAGCGCTGAAAGCTGAGCAGGCTGACTGGTTGCATTGAACAAAGCACCAAAGCTTTGTGTCGAGTCTATTGAGCCGGCGTTCGTATTCAAGCCCGGCAGTGGAGCTGGTCCGGAGTCAGCACCTTTGTCTTGGGTATCGGCACCGGTAGTGGGCAGCAAGATCGTCGCAGCACTGAGAGCGCCACCCCCAAGCACCGCATCGTTAGCCTGCGCGTCGTTGGTGTCAGCTGCAGCACTGGGCAATCCAGAAGTAGCTAGAGGTCCTGCAACACCTGTGGGCTGCGCTGGTGACACAGGTGCCGGCGCTACTGTTAGCCATTGCAATAGTGCAGCAGCAGCGGCCACACGAGCAGCGTCAGCTGGATCTGCATCGTCGGCTAGCTCTTGAGCACTGGCCTCGCGCGGCCTGGTCGGTGTCGGATCCGGCTGCGCATCGCCCTGGCTTACATCAGTCTCATTGGCTTGCGGCTGTTGAGCCTGGGCTTCTGTGGCGACCGCCTCAGGTGTTTGGGTCTTTTTGCCAGCAGGTTCGTCAGGTCTCTGAGCTGACATCAGTTGATCAAAAGATTGATCTTGTGAGGGCTCGGACGTCTGGGATCGCAGTGAGGTGTTTTGATTCGGGGCTGCGGCAGGAATGTTCAGTGTCAGCGCGTCCATCAGCCCGTTACTCCTGTCTTGCGCAACAGCATGGTCAACGCCCGCTCGTCGCTTGCAGCTTGATCGCGCCGGTCGGCCAACTTCTCTTCCTGGCGCTTCCAGCCAGCGACCACCGAATCCAAGCCACGCGACTGGCGCGCCGCAGATTGCCAATAGACAGTCTGCATAGCCATCTCCAGCTTTTGCTTCTCAACCAGTTGTTCTTGCTGGCGTATCGCATCGACCAGCCGAACCATGAAGGCGCGATAGTCCTGCAGCACGTGCATGGCGGCCCCCTGCGCCACCTGTTTGTCGAACCCTGCCGCATAGTCAGCCTGATAGCTGCGCAGCTCTTGCAGTCTTGCTTCGGCATCCGCAACGGCCTGTTGTGCAAGCCCAAGCTTGCGAGCCTGCGTCTGCTCCTTGCCCTCAAGCACCTTTTGCACTGGCGCAATGCGCGTTGAACGGGTCATGCAGCGTCCTGGAACAGCGCCGCAAGTTGGGCGACGCTATCGGGCAGCGATACGCTCTCGTGCATGCCTTGCGCTAGAAATCGCTGCATCTGCGGCCACAGCGCCATAGCGGCGTCAATGCGCGGATCCGTTCCGCGGGTGTAAGCGCCGATAGCCACTAGATCGCGGTTCTGCTCATAGGCCGACAGGGTCTGCTTAAGTTTTCGGGCATCGTTGGTTTGATCGGAGGGGACAATGTCGTGCATCACACGACTGATGGAGGCTTCCACATCGATCGCAGGATATTGGCCCGTTTCGGCAATACGGCGTGACAACACGACGTGGCCGTCCAAGATGGCACGGGCACTATCGGCTATCGGATCGTTTTGATCATCGCCTTCCGTCAACACAGTATAGAAGGCAGTTATAGAGCCGGTTCCCTGCGCACCATTACCCGCACGTTCTACCAATTGGGGCAATCTGGCAAAGACAGACGGCGGATAGCCCTTGGTGGCTGGCGCCTCGCCGATGGCCAGACCGATCTCACGCTGAGCCTGAGCAAAGCGGGTCAGGGAGTCCATGATCAATAAGACATTCTGACCTTGATCGCGGAAGTATTCGGCTACAGCTGTAGACAGCCACGCTCCATGCAGACGCATCAGCGGTGTGTTGTCGGCTGGCGAAGCGACTACCACAGAGCGGCGCAGTCCCTCCTCGCCCAAAATCTTTTCGATGAACTCTTTGACTTCGCGGCCGCGCTCACCCACCAGACCCACGACGATCACATCAGCCTCGGTATAGCGAGCCATCATGCCCAGCAACACGCTCTTGCCCACACCAGAGCCTGCAAATAAACCGATGCGTTGACCCCGACCCACAGTTAGCAAGGCATTGATGGCGCGCACCCCCACATCCAGTGTCTGCGTAATCGGTGCACGCTGCAGCGGATTGATGGCGGTGCCTGTCAGACGAGTTTGACCCTCGCAGTGCAAGGGGCCTTTACCATCGAGCGGCACGCCTGCGCCATCGATAACGCGCCCAAGCATCTCGGGGCCTACTTTCACAAAACCCGCACCGGTGCGAGGAATAACCCGTGCACTTGGCCGTAAGCCGTGAATGTCGCCTGTGGGCATCAGGTATAACCGGTCGCCGGCAAAGCCGACCACCTCTGCCTCAACAAAGCCGCCATCGCCGGCCATGACATCACAGCGATCGCCAATGGCTGCCTGGCACCCTTGGGCTTCCAAGGTCAGTCCCACCATCCGGGTCAACCGCCCTTCAACGGCAGGCGGTGGCAGTAGGTGTACATCGCGCAGGTTGCGGGCCAAATGCGCAGTCAACTTTCCCGAGAGTTCACGTACGGCAGTGCTCATGGTGCACTGGACTCCACATTGGCGCGTTCGCGCACACGCTCTTCGCCCAACAGGCTGACAATGACCGCAGCCATGCGCGACTCAATGCGTGCATCGATCTGCGATACGCCGGCTGTTACCCGGCAGCCACCCCGCGACAGCGTGGGATCTTCGAACAATGTCCAAGCACCCTCGCCTTGCGGCAGCGAGAGACGCTCCCGCAGCAGGGCCGCATCCTCAGGATGCAGAATCACGCGCACATCTGGCGTCGCGGCAGGAAGTAGGCCTACGGTCTCGCGGACAATGGCAATTACCTGAGCCGGGTCACTGCGCAGCTCGCGGCGCAATACATGGCGCGCGATCACCGTGGTCAGTTCTGTCAGCTGTGCACGCACCTGCTCGTCAACGGCCAGCATGGGCTGAGCTAGCGCAGCCAGCGCGGACTGCAGTGTGGTGTATTGGGCAGCCAGCTGCTGTTGCATAGAGTCAATGTCGGCACGAGCTTGTGCCATACCCGCATCCCAGGCCTGTTGTTTTAGACGTTCAAGTGCGGCGTCCGCTTCTTCCGGCGTGTCTCCGAAAAAATCTCTGCGGTGCCGACTGCCCAGCACAGCGCCCTCGATATCGGGCATACGCCAGGCACGAATTGCGCCAACACTCACATCAGTAGACATAGTTCAGCAGTCCTTAAACATCGTTCTGGACCCATTCTTTGAGCACCTGCGCCACACGCGGAGCATCCTGACTCACGATCGTCTTGGCCTGCTCTAGCTGTAGCTCAAACGGAATGCCGGGCATAGGCGGCGGCAAAGGCGCTGGTGCTGCAGGAGAATTTGCCGGGCTGGGCAGCTGCGCCAGGGCCTTCGAGCCCGCTACCAAAAGCGGCTTGGGTGCAGGCGTGAGGCCCTTGATAAGCGGACGTACGACCATCACCAACAGCAGCACCACAATGACCAAACCCGCACCGATCCG
>CANFSB010000106.1 GCA_947449495.1 Pseudomonadota bacterium | reverse complement strand
CGCAGCACGAAGCCGGCGGTGTAGGTGTCAGCGATTTCAGACTTGAGCTTGACGTTACCGATCTGGTTCACCCAAGCGAAGCCACCACCACCGATGGCGCCCGGGGCGCTGGTCGGCGAGTAGTAGCCGCCCGACGGGGCGAAGGCACCGGCACCCATCTGCGCCTGGCAGATGAGGTAGGCGCTCTTGGCACCGGCAGCGGTCTGGCCACCGGCCAGCACGGCCGGGTTGGCAACCGCGTTAGACCAAGGGTTCGGAGCTGCACCACCCGCACCGAAGGGCGAGTTGGAGATCAAGCTGCAGGGATCGCCGTACTTGGGGCCACCGGTGAAGATCTGCTGCAGGTTGAGGTACAGCTCACCCAGGTTGGGGGCGCGGTTGGCACGGTTGTAACCACCACGGAAGCGAACGAAGTCGTTGACCTCGACACTGGCGTTGATCTTGAAGGTAGTGGTCGAGTCCGTCTTGTCGTAATCCGACATACGACCGCCAAGCTCAAGGTCCAGCTTCTTGACGAAGGTGTTGTTGAGCACCGGCACCAGCAACTCGGCGTAGTAGTCGTTGACCTTGGTCTGTGCGTTCAGATATCCGGTGGGGTACACACCGATGACCTGATCGGTAAACGAGGCAGTCGACTGCAGGATGTCGGGGATGAACTGCGAGGCGTTGCGACGGTACTCGTAACCGGCGGCACCGCGTACTTCACCAGCAGGCAGGTTGAACAGGCCGCCCTGAATGTTGATTTCGCCAACGTCCTGCTGGTTCTCGGTGCGAGTCTGCAGCGGGGCATTGACGGCGTACAAGCAATCCTCGGTCGGACGTGCGTCGCCCTTGAAGATGGTGTCGTAGAAGCCGCTGGTGCAAGGCACAGCCACCGAACCGAAGCCCGTGTTGGCGCCCGGGTTGTTGGTCTTGTTGCTCTGCAGATTCGACTTGTAGCCATAGTCGGCTGCAGTCATCTCACCACGCCAGCGAGCCAGCGAGTTGTTGCCGTTAGCAATGTTGTAGGTCTGGGACTCGCCACGCGAGTAATACACCTCGCCCTTCCAGTCGCCGAACGGCAGGTCGAACTTCAGGCCAGCTTCGATCTGCCAAGCCAGGCTCTCGTCAAGCGTGCTGCGCGAAGCGAAGCTGTTGAGCGGATAGGTCTCTGCAATCCAAGCCGCATTGGTGGGATCACCACGCAGCAGCGGGTTGACAGATGCTGCCGTGGCGGGGCTACGGCTGTTGAGCAGGATGGCCATGGCCAACGGCACCGGATGCTGAGCACCGACAGCGCCATGGGCGATGAAGTTCGGGTTCGCATAGGCAGCCGGGTTGGCCATGATGGCCGCAACCACCGCCTGATCCTTGAAGTTCAGCGTCGGGTTAACCGGGCTGTCGGTGGTGGCGTTATAGGGAACAACCGCCTCCCAGCCCAAGCTGGCGTTGGTGCCGGCCAGGTAGGTGGTGGTACGGCTCTGTGCAAAGCGCGCACTCGAGAAGAACTGCAGGTGGTCGGTGATATCAAACTGGCCCGAGCCCATGAACGCATAGCGCGTCTGAGGCGAACCGGCGTAGCCGTCGAGCTCGTTGTACTTGACCTTCTGGATGACCGGCGGCGGGTTGGCCGCGTTGTTCAACAGGCTGTCGTTGTAGGCGTCTACATAGGCATAGCGCTGGCCGTCGATCGGCAGCTTGAAGGTGTTGGCGTTATTGCCCACCTGCAAGAAGATCGAGCCATCCGGGTTGAAGCGGATGCCGTTGCTGCCAACGCCCGATGCGCCAGTCACGACAGCAGGGGTCTTGCCCAGGATGCCGGCGAGCGCAGCAGGGGAATAGTTGTTGCTGCTGGGGTTGTAACCGTTAACACCGAACACGAAGCCCAGGAAGTTGCCACCGACGGTCGGGTCGCCCCAGCCCTTGGTGTAGAAGCTGCGGTTCTTTTCGTAAGCAGCTTCACGGTTGTAGTACTCGGCAGCGAAGACTACGTTACCGCGGCCATCGGCAAACTTCGTACCCATCAGAGCCGAAGCGCGAGTTTCCTGGCCGTCGCCGGCCTGGGTGATGCCCTGCTGCAAGTCGACTTCCAGACCCTGGAAATCCTTGCGCAGGATGAAGTTCGACACGCCGGCGATAGCGTCGGCACCGTAGGTGGCCGAGGCGCCGCCCGAGATGATCTCGACGCGCTTGATCATCGACGAGGGCACGCTGTTGATGTCAACAACCATCAGCGCGTTGGTGGGGGTGGCGCGGTGGCCATCCATCAGCACCAGACCGCGGTTGGGGCCGAAGCCGCGCAGCGAGACCGAGGCGATACCGACCGAGCTGACGGCCGAGATCTGCACGTCTGAGTTACTGCCGGTGCCGCCCTTAACAGTGGGCGAACCGGCCGGGTTGAACTCCGGCAGCTGGTTCAGGTAGGACTCGATGTTGAGGCCAGACTTGGATTCGAGGGCGGCGGTATCAACCGACACCAGCGGGCTGTTGGACACATAGTCCTTGCGGACGATGCGCGAACCGGTGACCTGTACTTCTTCAAGCTTATCGGCAGCAGCGGCATCGGCGGCATACGCCTGCGGCATCTGACCCAGCATTGCAAAGCCACCCAGCGCCATCGCTACGGCGGCGCGTACGGCGAACGAGCCGCTCGCAGACAGGCCTTTGGTTTCAGCGTGCTTCATCTGATCTCCCCAAACTAGTTATTACAAAAAATCGTGGGCCACAAAAAGTGACGTGCAGACGCCTGTTGCGGCGTTTGCTCCTTCCCCATTCGAATCAAGCCACATTTACAACAGGTGTTTCAAGCAATTTGGACAACTTGTTGTCAGTATTTAGCCACAGTGTCTCGAAATGACCGCGGAACTGACGAGTGCTGTTGAGGATGCAACTAGAATTTGTTCAAGGCCGGTTTACGCCGCATGGCAAACGCCACCCGCTTCAGGCAAGAATGCCCAAACGTATTACTGGGGACTTCGATGAACAGATCACTCGCATGGCTCGTGCTTGCTACTACGTGCCTGTCGGCCACCGCAGCCGAGGCACCCCAACAAGCCGTCAGCAAGGTGATCGACTGCAGCAAAGTGCAGGATTCGCTGCAGCGGCTGACCTGTTTTGATCGCGAGGCAGCAGCACTGTCTAAGGCCGTTGCACCCGCGCAGGCCGTGGCTGCGCCAGTGGCCGCTGCAGCACCGGTTGCAGCACCTGCTGCGGCCGTCGCCAAGCCCAAATCGCCCGGCATGCTGGCGCGGGCCAAGTCCGCCGTCGGCTCGGTGTTTGGCGGCTCTGCAGACACACCTGAAGTGACTGCCGCACCTGCCAAAGCCGCGGCGGGTGCACCGGCCGCCTTTGGCGCAGAGCAGATCGCCAGGAAGCCTTCTGACGTCAAGAAGGAACAGCAGTCGCAGGAGCTCAAGGCCATCATCGAGGACTTGCGACAGACCGTGCCCGACACTTGGCTGTTCACGCTCGACAACGGTCAGGTGTGGCGCCAGGACGAAGTACGGGTAGGCTTCGAACCGGAAGCAGGCGACGAAGTCACGGTGCGCAAAGGATCGATGGGCTCTTACCGGTTGAGCCTGGACAAGGACGGCAGCAAGAGCTGGGTGCGCGCCACGCGCGTGCGCTGAAAATTGGCTGGGGTGGAAGGATTCGAACCTCCGAATGGCGGGATCAAAACCCGCTGCCTTACCACTTGGCGACACCCCAACAGTTAACCGATTCCGCGCACCGCCCAAGCCTGATGGCCGGGGGGTGGCGCTGCTGCCACGTTCCGGGCTGCTGATTCGTCGGCGAACGCCGCAAACACACAGGACCCGGTGCCGGTCAGACGGGCCGGGGCAAACTGCCCCAACCAATCCAGCGCCGCGGCCACTACCGGGTAGCGGCTGCGCACCACCGGCTCACAATCGTTATGACCGTGTCCGGCGAGGAAGGCCGCGATTGTGATGGGCGGGGTATCACGCGTCAATTCTGGCGCAGCGAATACCTCGGCTGTACTGATCGAAACCGGCGGTCGCAGCACCACAAACCAACGCTGCGGCGTTTGCAGCCGCACAAGTTGCTCGCCCAAGCCCTCGGCCCAGGCGTTGTGACCGTGCACAAACACCGGCACATCCGCGCCCAGCGCCAGCCCCAGCTGTGCCAACTCGTCGCGTGACAGCCCCAAATTCCACAGCTGATTGAGACCCAGCAGCACGGCAGCAGCATCTGAACTGCCACCGCCCAGGCCGCCGCCGGCCGGAATGCGTTTGGTCACGTGAATGCGCGCGCCCAGCCGGCAGCCTGTGTGAGCCTGCAACCGTAGGGCGGCTTTGACACACAGGTCGGCGGCATCGGGCAGTGCCGCCAACACAGGGTCATCGGGAGGCGGATCACGCACAATGCGCCCGTCGTCGGTGATGGCCAGCGAGACCTCGTCTTGCAGGTCGATCAGCTGAAACACAGTCTGCAGCAAGTGATAGCCATCGGGCCGGCGCCCCACCACATGCAGAAACAGATTGAGCTTGGCCGGCGCCAGCACCCGCAGCGTGCTCATGGCGATTCGACTGTCCAACGGTCCACCACCAACCGCAGCCTTACCTGATCACGCGTCAGCGTAAGACGACGCGGCAACTGCGCTGCAGCTAGCGTGCTGCCATAGCGGCCGTATTCGCTGTATTCGATGTGCCAGCCCAGCTGATCTATGGCCGACACTGTCTGACCATCGGCCGAGAGCTGCTGAGTAAACAATGCAACGGTCGGATCGGGCACACCCAGCACCCACCAACGCAGGCTGCCCAGCGGCGGCTCAAAACCTAAACGCTGCGTCAGCTGCTCGCTGGCCAACGGACCACTGAAGTGTTCGCCACGACTGGCCTCCAGCGTCAGCTGACCGGCATCGCGCACCACGCGCGCGGCGCCAAAACCCAGTGGGGCGCGCAGGTCCAGCTCGGTACGGTCACCGCGCTGCGTCCAGCCTATATTGGCATTGAAGCCCTCGCCGGCCACAGCCGCAGCGAGCCGCCCCTCTAATTGAAACGACTGCACGGCCTGCAGTGCGGCGCGTCGTTCGGCCAGCGGCGCAAGAACCACCGCTGACACAGGCGGTGGGCGAACCGCGCCAACGCAACCGGTAAGTAGCGCCATCAGCAGCAGCGGCAGCGCAACTGCCGCGCCGGCATACCGTGCTCTAGCGGCCACGCTTGGCAGGTGCCGCACCGGTGAGCCGATCCTGGGTGGCGATCACCCCGGCGTTGCCCGGATCGTGGTTGAGTGCCTGCGCCCAGACATAGCGCGCCCTGCCCTCTTCACCGCGCCGCCACAGCACCTCGCCAAGGTGCGCGCCGATCTCGGCATCACGGCCATTGCGCCAAGCGGTCTCAAGGACCGGCTGCGCTTCAGCGAGTTTGCCGCGACGGTAGTGCAACCAACCCAGACTGTCTTGAATAGCCGGGTTGTCAGGCGAGATGGCCAATGCCTGACGGATAAGCTTTTCAGCACGATCCAGGCTGCGATTGTGATCGGCCAGCGTGAAGCCCAGCGCATTGGCCAAGCCCGGATCATCGGGCCGTGCGCGCTGCAACTGATCCAGCGCCGCTTCGGCCTCGCGCAAGCGACCGGCCCGCTCCAGCAGATTGGCACGTTGAAAGCCCAGCGACGGATGCGCCGGATAACGCTGCAACGCTGCATTGATGTCGGCCAGCGCAGTGACGAAGTCACCTTCGGCCGCCAACAGATTGGCGCGCGTGTTGACGGCCTCGATAGCAGCATCGGGATTACGGCGCGCGTAATCCTCTAGCAGAGCTAGCGCCTCGCTGCGCTTGCCGGCTTTGAGCATCACGCGTGCCGCACCGGCACGCGCCTGCATGCCGATGCCAGCTTCATCAAGCATCTGGTAGGCACGCAACGCACGTTCGCTATCACCACGGCGCTCGGCAATCTGTGCAAGCGCCAAAGTAGCCAGCGCAGTACTGCCGCGCTGTGACATCAGACTCACGAAACGCTTTTCGGCTTCGACGTCATCGCCCTGCTCCAGTGCTTGCGCACCCAAGCGCCGGTCTGCACCGGCAGCAAGCTTGGCATCCTCGCGCAATCGCAGCAGTTCGGTGCGTGCCTGCTCACCTCTATCGGCATTGCCCAACAGATCGGCAACTAAAAAGGCGTCCTCACCACTGAGGGATGGCAGCAACTCACGAGCCGATGCCAGCGCCGCATCATGCTCGCCCAACAGCGATCGGATGCGGATCGACAATAGTTTGGCCTTGGACTGCTGCGGCTCCAGCTTAATCACCCGCTCTGCCAACTGCAGGGCGCGCTGAAAATCGTAGGAATGAAACGCAATGTTGGCGGCAGCCAGCACGACATCGGTGTTGGAATCGTCGTTGAGGAACACCGGTGCAAACACACGCTGCACGGCAGTGGCCTCGGATTCGCCTTCAAGCAACTCGGCAAATCGCTGCGGATCCTG
>CANFSB010000105.1 GCA_947449495.1 Pseudomonadota bacterium | reverse complement strand
TCGTCCTCAAGTTCAACCGGTAGCACTAAAGTGAGTTGGCAATCATAGATGCTTTGCATGATCAGCTCCGGATGCCGAAGCGGCGGAACAAACTGGGTAACAACAGCAGGGTCAGTGCGGTTGAACTGAGCAGACCACCGATTACCACAATGGCCAACGGCCGTTGAATTTCGGAGCCTGGGCCGGTTGCAAACAGCAGAGGAACTAAGCCAAACCCAGTGATGCTGGCAGTCATCAACACCGGGCGCAGTCGTCGCAGCGCGCCCTGCATGACCACTTCGGCCACAGCCATACCGCGAGCCCGCAGCTGATTAAAGCAGCTGATCATTACCAAGCCGTTGAGCACCGCAATACCCATCAGGGCAATAAATCCCACGGAGGCCGGTACTGAGAGGTATTCGCCCGTCAGTGCCAGCGCATACACACCACCGAGCAGCGCGAAGGGAATGTTCACGAATACCAACGTGGCCTGCCGAACCGAGCCAAAGGTGGCAAACAGCAGCAGGAAGATCATTGCAAGTGCCACCGGCACCACCAGCATGAGCCGTGCTGCGGTGCGCTGCTGATTCTCAAACTGGCCACCCCAAGTCATTCGATAGCCCTGTGGCAGCGTCACTTGCTTGGCCACGGCGGCGCGGGCCTCGTCTACAAATCCAACCAGATCACGACCCCTGACATTGGAGCGAATGACGGTCATGCGTGAGGCATTCTCGCGATCTACACGCACCGGACCTTCGCTACGTTCCAAGCTGGCCAATTGCTGCAAGGGCACTGTTGCGCCACCGGCTATGGGCAAACGTACCTGTGAGAATGCCTGTGGTGATTCAGGTGACGGCAGCCCGCCACGCAGTAACAGCGGCAAACGCCTGCCCTCTTCAATTACGACGCCAGCCCGACGCCCTTCAACTAAGGCACGCAAATCGTCTTGTACTGACTCAACGTCCAGCCCGGCGCGCCCGGCGGCCAAGCGGTCTATGTGGATCTGCAGATATTGCACGCCGTCGTTTTCGCCTGCAGATACGTCCTGACTGCCGTTGATACCTTCAAGCACTGCGGCCACTTGTTGGGCAAGACTGTTGAGTGTCTTGATGTCTGGTCCATAGATCTTGATCGATAGATCGCCACGGCTGCCGGAGATCAGTTCGGAAATTCTCATCTCGATGGGTTGTGTAAAGCTGCTGGTCACACCTGCAAACTGATCAGTGATGCTGCGCACCTGATCGATAACCCACTCCTTGTCTTGCTTGCGCCAGGTGACCCGGGGCTTAAGCTTTACGAAACCATCTGTTTCGTTGGTGCCCATTGGGTCCAAGCCAAGCTCGTCAGAGCCGACGCGTGCAATGAAGGCAGAGACCTCTGGCACTTCCGCCAACACTCGCCGTTGCATGGCCAGATCTATGTCGGCCGACTGTTGCAAACCAATGGATGGCAGCTTCTCGTGCTGTACCACCAGGTCGCCCTCGTCCATGGTCGGCATGAACGACTTGCCCACGAAACCAAAAAGTCCTGCTGCCAACAGCAGTGAGCCGATGGCGACACCATAGACCAAGCGCTCGCGCACCAAGGTCCAGGCTAACAATCTTCCATAGCGAGTTTCGAGCCACTGGACCAAAGGCGGTGTATGCACGGTGTGATTGCCCAACAACCACGATGTGGCCACTGGAATGATCGTCAAAGACAAGAGCAACGAGCCAAGCAAGGCAAACACGATCGTCAGAGCGACCGGACCGAACAGCTTGCCCTCCAGTCCCTGCAGGCTCAGCAGCGGCAGGAACACAATCACAATAACCGCGATGCCAGCGGCAACCGGCACCGCGACCTCCGCAGTGGCGCGGTAAATGCGATGCAGCAGCGGCACGCCTGTTGATGACAGACTGCCCGATTGCTGTGCTTCAATATTCTCGACCACCACGACAGCAGCATCGACCAGCATGCCTATGGCGATGGCCAGTCCGCCCAGTGACATCAGGTTGGCCGACAGACCGGTAAGGCGCATGGCAATGAACGTGGCCAGGCAGGCCAGCGGCAATACGATGACGACTGCAAGCGCTGCACGCAGGTTGCCCAAGAATAGGTACAACAACACGATGATCAGCACGCAGGCTTCGGCGAGGGCTTTGGTTACCGTACCGACCGCCCGCTCTACCAAATCACCACGGTCATAGAACGGTTTGAGAGTCAGGCCTTCAGGCAAGCTCGGTTGCAGCTCGACCAGCTTCTCGCGTACGCGCGTCACCAGTTCCTGGGCGTTGGCACCGCGCAGCCCGATGACTATCCCTTCGACGGCCTCGCCTTTACCGTCTTGGGTCACCATGCCGTAGCGTGTCAGGGCGCCGATGCCGACCTGCGCCACGTCAGCAACGCGAACTACTTTGTCGCCGGAGCGTGAGACAACGACCGATCGAAGGTCATCCAGGCTGCGTACGTCTCCATCTGCGCGAAGCAGCCAACTTTCTTCGTTGTCCTGCAGACGGCCTGCACCGTCGCTGCGGTTGTTGGCCTCCAGCGCCTGCTGCAGCTGCGTCAGGCTAATGCTGCGTGCAGCCAGAGCGGTAAGATCCGGGCGCACTTCATAGCTGCGTACAAGTCCGCCCAGGGAATTTACATCGGCCACTCCGGGCAAGCTGCGCAACTGCGGCCGGATCACCCAATCGAGCACCGTGCGCTTTTCTTCCAGCGACTGGGGTCCCTCGACGGTAAACATGAACATGTCCGACAACGGCGTGCTGATAGGCGCAAGGCCGCCGCTAGCAGTGCTGGGCAGACTGCTGAGCACGCCTGTTAGGCGTTCGCTGACCTGGTTGCGCGCCCAATAGATGTCGGTGCCGTCAACAAAGTCGAGTGTGATGTCGGCGATGGCGTATTTGGATCGAGAACGCAGAATGGTTTGGCCCGGTATGCCCAACAGTTCCTGTTCGATTGGCGCGGTGATGCGCGTCTCGACTTCCTCGGGCGTCATGCCCGGGGCCTTCATGATCACCTTGACCTGGGTGTTGGAAATATCCGGGAAGGCATCGATGGGCAGCCCGCTCAACGCCCAAGCCCCTGCACCCAGCAGACCAATGGTCGCCAGCAACGTCATCAACCGCTGTGACAGCGCCAGCGCGATCAACCGGGACAGCATTACTCGTTACCAGCTGCAGCTGCGCCCAATCCCATCCAGCTTCCCTTGAGTGCAGCGATGCCCTTGGCTGCTACCCGTGTGCCCGCCTTGATACCGCTGATCAACGTCACATCACCCTGTCGGCGCAGCACCTTGATGGATACCGGTCTGAGACCGTCGGCCTCTTCGACAAAAACGTAATCCTTGCCGGCGCGCTGTACGACTGCTTCAGCTGAGACGCGCACACTGCCTGCAGGTGCGGCCGCAGGCACCAACGAGAGCTGCACAAACTGACCTGGCACAAGGCATGTCGCAGCGGAGCTGAATGCGGCTCGCACCAACGCCGTCTGTGTACCGGCGTCGAGCTGTCCACCGGCGGCAATCACCTTGCCCTGCGCGTTGCAGCCAACTACGTCAACGCCATCTCCAATGGTCAGCCCTGCAAGTTGTTCGCGTGTGGCCTGCAGTTCAACCCATTGCCGGTCGGATGCCGCCAGTTGTAGCAGCACGCTGCCGGATTCAACGTGGCTGCCGACGGCAGCAGCTTGTTCCAATACGATGCCTGCACGCGGAGCCAGTAAGGTGACACGGCCCGTCAAATCGGCGGCTGTACGCAAGGTCTCAACAGCAGCCTTGCCCATGCCCGCCAGTTGCAGCAATTGACGCTGTTCCTGCAGCGCCGCCGCAGCCTGTGCCGCCTGATCGCGACTGTCCTGTACGCGTGATTCGGCGATGATGCCGTCGGCAAACAAGGCTTCGTCGCGCGCCAAGCGCTTGCCTGCGAGTGCGGAAGTACCCACAGCCGCCAGATAGGTTCGCTGCAGCCCCAGTATCTCGGCGCTATACAGCCTTAACAGCGGTTGGCCGGCTTTGACCGCATCGCCCGGGTTGGCTAGCGCAGCCTCAACCCGCCCGCTGACTCCAGCCAGCATGACATCACGACGATCATTAGGTACCACGACACGTCCCGGCAACAGCTGGGCACGGCTGCCGTCGCCCGACGGCTTATCGGTTCCGGCACGAACGGATTCTATGACCAGGCCACTGGCCTGACGTTGTTGCGGGGTGAGTTTGATAGCCGGCTCAGGTGCCGCCAGCGCCGGGGTCGCGCATAGCGCCGCTGCCAAAAGCACAAGGGTAAGGGGTGGGCGACGCGTTGGGGACATGGCGGGCTTCCAGCTGCAGCAATCCCTCTAGGATACGATGTCCCTGCCCCACCCCGACACAGCAATTACCGTAGTTGCTTGGTCAAAGTCGCCAGCGCAGCCTCAGGTCCAACAGATGGGCCAGCAGTGCCACGAACATCAAGCTGCCGGCCAATCGAGGGTCGCCACCTCGGGCCACGGTCAGCGCTGCTGCCAGCAATCCCACGCCGGCCAGCAGGTTCGGCCACAGATCCCGCACTGTCATGCCGCGGCGCGTGCGCCGGCCGTGCAGTGTGAGCACCAGACCTTCGAACAACATCATCCCAATGACCAGCCCGAACACTGTGCCGCTGCTGATGAGCTCAAGCATGTGCGCGGCCCATGGGGTGATCGAATCAGCGGTCGTAGCGACCCAGCGTGGCGTCTATGGCCACAGCGATGACATTCATCAGGCGACCGGCCACGCCATTGTGCTGTTGCCCTGCATGCTGCGCCGAGTTGCTCGGACTCATTGCCGTGCGCTGTGACGATTCACGCTTGGCGTCTGCCGAATGGACGCGGGTCGTTGTATAAAAATTATGATCTGCTGTTTGCATGAAAGCTCCCCTTTATGTGTTAGCGGTGAGTGCTCAGGCACGCACCACACCCAAAAGATGTGCAAGGTCCTTGAAGAAGATGCGCACCTGGGCCAGCGGGTTACCGCGGACCAGTTTTTTGTGCATATAGGCTTGCCAGGTCAACTGCTGGATATCCGGATCCTTGCAGAGAGTGACGAAGCGCTCCCGACGCTGATCGCTGCAGTACCAGAACCACTGCAGGACACCCAAAACCCAAAAGACTTTGCCGTGTTCACGCATGAACTCACGGCGCGCATGACGCAGGTCGCGCGCATCACCGGATGCCAGCGCACCGGCCACCGCTTCGGCAGCCAAGCGACCGCCCAGCATTGCGTAATAGATGCCCTCGCCTGAAGCCGGTGCCACAACCCCTGCCGCATCACCGGCCAAAACGACATCGCGACCGTTATCCCAGCGGCGCAAGGGCTTCATCGGCAACGGAGCACCTTCGCGGCGCAAGACCTTGCCGTGTTGCAGGCCGGCCTGAGCACGCAACTGCGCAGTGGCAGTACGTAGCGAAAAACCTTTTTGCGCGCTGCCTACACCGATGCTCATTGTGTCGCCATGTGGGAACACCCAGCCGTAAAAGTCTGGAGAAACCACGCCCTGGTAGTACACATCGCAGCGGTTGTGTGCGTAACCAGATTGTGGCTGCGCCGGTGCTTCGACGATTTCGTGATAAGCCGCGACATAGCGCATCTGCTTTGCGCCGGGAATGCATTGCCGGGCCACCGCGGACCGGGCGCCATCAGCACCGATTACCATGCGCGTGCGGACCTGGCAGACGCGTGTCTGGGCTCCTTCATCGTCAGTGCTGTAGGACACAACAGCGGCGCCGTCAGCATCGTGTTCGATGGCATTGAAATCGCCGGTACGCAGCGTTGCGCCAGCAGCCACGGCCCTGTCACGCAACCATGGATCAAAGCTCTTGCGATCGACCATGCCGACGTAGCCACCGTCTATTGGCATGTCCACCTGACGTTGAGTCGGCGAGACCATCCGTGCCGCTGTAACCTTTGCCAGCAGGATGTTTTGTGGAATGTCGAAATCTTTGATCAATCTGGGAGGAATGGCACCACCGCAGGGCTTGATTCGCCCTGCTCGATCGAGCAACAACACGCTGTGACCCAGCTTGGCCAAGTCCCAAGCTGCTGTGGCCCCTGCCGGCCCGCCACCGACCACGACAACATCAAACTCGTCGATGATTTGTGGGTTCATGTGGGCTCCGTCCGCGGCATAGCCGAGACATCAAAAACCAAGGGGCCCGCAGCAGAGGACGTACGGGCAATTTTTGCTGCGAAGGTTGCTGCGTACAGAAACAGTGCTGCTTCCGCTAGAAAGACCACGGCATAGCCAGCGCTGGGATCGGTCAGCAGAGCGCGCGCCAGATCGACGCCGGCGGCTCCAAGAAAGCCACCCATTGCGTAGGCGACTGCTTGCGCAGCACCCCACATGCCGATGCGCACGCCTTCACGCCGGGCTTGACCGTTATGAGCCAATTCCATCATTGAGGCGATGGCTGAGGCGGCGAAGGCACCATTGGCCAAGCCCAGGCCTGCCACTGCAAGCCGCAGTGCCTCTGCGCTGCCACCCTGCGCGCTGAAGACAATGGCTACCAATGCC
>CANFSB010000104.1 GCA_947449495.1 Pseudomonadota bacterium | reverse complement strand
CACCACGTGGTATGTGCTCTCCAACGCGCTGCGTGATTCGCAAACGCTGGGCAATCTGCCGGTTGCGGTGAACATCTCGCCGGGCATGCTGCATGAGCGTGAGTTCCTGGAGATGGTGCGCAGTGCCGTCGACAACTGGCATGTGCCCGAGGGACACCTGACGCTGGAAGTTACTGAGGGCGCGGTCATCGCCGATTTTGAGTTGTCTGCCCGGCGGCTTGCCAAGGTACGTGACCTGGGCGTGCGCATTGCGCTGGATGATTTTGGTACCGGCTATTCTTCACTGAGCTACTTCAAAAAGTTGCCGGCTGACGAGCTGAAAATCGACAAGGCTTTCGTGCTGCGTATGCAGCAAGACAAAGAAGATCAGCACATGGTCGATACCATTGTGCGATTGGCTCACCACTTCAACCTCAAGGTGGTGGCCGAGGGTGTCGAGGATGAAGTGGCGCTGGGCATGTTGCGCGATCTGGGTTGCGACTATGCGCAGGGCTTCTATTTCTCGAAGGCCCGCGACGTGATTGGCCTGCGTGATTGGCTGACCGACTACGCCCGGCTAAACGGGCATCCGACACCTGCCTAGCGGCTATCCCCATTTGGGGGCTCTACCGTTTTGAAATAAATTGGCACTACACTGCGTCTCCTAGCCAGCAGGATCGGAGTGACCCGCTCATGACTGCACCCGACGTGTCTGAGTTCGCAGCGGCCCTCAAGGCCGGCCGCGAGGCCGCTGGCTTGTCGGTGCATCACATTGCCACCCAGTTGCTGCTGTCTGACATGCAGGTACTGGGGCTGGAAAACGACGATCTGGGTGTGTTTTACGGCGTCGCCTATGCGGAGCGAGCTGCCAAAGCCTATGCCACGCTTTTGGGGCTGCCAGATAGCCTGCAGGGCGGGCCACCTTATTCAACCTCCCACACAATAGACGCCCAAGCCACGCCTTTGCTCCATGGCATGAGTTCGGCTGTACGTATCGGTCCGCACGTGCCTCGCGGTGCCATTGCGGCTCTGATCGTGCTGCTGCTTATCGGTGCTGGTTGGAGCGTGCGGCACTTTGTGATGCCTGCAAACCAGGCTGCCGTGCTCACCGTGCCCGATACCCAAGGCGTGGCCCCGGCCGAAGCAGCTGCGACGGTGCCAGTGCCCGTGACCCCAGTGCCCGTGACCCCAGAGCCCGTTGCGGTGGTGGCTGACGTTCCCGCCGCTGTGCCGCAGCCGCCTGAAGATCAGACACCGGGCCAATCCATGGATATCGAGGCCGATCGCGGTGACAAGCGTCTGCGCTTTTACTTGGTGATCGATTCGACTGCCGTGGTCAATGCGTTTGATGGCGAGGGCAATCGCCTGCTCGGTGGCCGCCATTCACCGATGCCCGGCCAGTCGTATTACGGCACGCCGCCTTTTAGCGTGCAGACCAACGATGCTGAAGCGATCGAGCTGTATTACATGGGTGCCCGCATACGGCCCATGCAAGATGCCAACGGCGGCTACAGCACTCGCTTTGGCAGCCGTCCCTAGTTGCTTTAGGTTTGCCCCACACCCAGTAGGGTGAGCGCGCCCAGCAGGGCAAACACCGCTGCGGCGATGCTGCGCACCAGTTTCATCGGTATCTTGGCGGCAAACCGATTGCCCACAAATACCGCCGGCACATCAGCAAGCATCATCCCCAGCGTCGTACCGGCAATAACCACCACCGGGGTGGCGTAATGCGCTGCCAGAGCAATAGTTGCAAGCTGGGTCTTGTCCCCCATCTCTGCCAAGAAGAAGGTCACCACCGTAGCGCTGAACACGCCGACTTGATTGGCTGTCTTGGCTTCGGATTCATCGATGGTGTCGGGCACTAGTGTCCAAGCGGCCATCGCCAAAAATGACGCACCCAATATCCAGCGCATCACTTGCGGACTGACCAAGCTTGTCAGCCAAGCCCCCAGCGCACCGGCCATGCCGTGATTGAGCAGTGTGGCCACCAGAATGCCCAGAATGATTGGCAACGGCTTTTTAAAGCGCGCTGCAAGCAGGAAGGCCAACAACTGCGTCTTGTCGCCAATCTCGGCCAGTGCCACGACGCCGGTTGATATCAGAAATGCTTCCATCATTTACCTTGTGGCGTCAGGCGCCGCGCTGTTGCCAAGCGTCGGCGATCCGTTTTGCAGAAACCGTAATCGGTGTACGCAGGTGCTGCGCAAACAGGGACACACGCTGCTCTTCCAGCAGCCAGCGAAATGCATCCTGACCCGGTGGACGGTGGCCGCGCTCGGCTTTGACCGCTTGCCAATAGCGCTCTTCAGCAGCATTGGCCTCGGCGAGCAGCTTGGCATCGCGCGCCGGATCTTGTGGGGCTTTTTCCAGACGATGCACCACGGCTTTGAGATAACGCGGAAACTCGCGCAGTCGTGCCCAAGGCGTGACCAGCACAAAGCCTGCAGGCACCAGTCGCGACAAGTGACGCTGCAGATCGTCGCGAACGGCGGGCAACTTCAGATCGCGCAGCTTGGCTTGTGCCGCGCCCAGCGATTCCAGCACCGATTGCACACTGCGCGAGATCTCTTGTGCAGGTAAGCCGATGCCGCCGCGACGCGTGGTGATGCGTGCCTGCAAGGCTTCGGCAGTGCGGATGTCGGGCTGCCCTTCAAGAAACACTGCGGCCACCAAGCAATCCATCAGGTCATCGCGCAGATCACGGCCGGCTTGCAGGTCTTTGTCCAGTAGCGGGTGTGCCGTCAGGCCTCGATACACCAGCTCGCCCTGTACATTGACAGCCAGGTCTTTGCGCAGTGGCTTGAGGTCCTTTGCCATCACCAACCGCACCAGACGAACCAAGCCGCGTCGCTGTGCCACAGCAGCTTCTGCTGCTGTGGCAAACACGCGCACACCCACGCTTGCGCCTTCGTCTACGACGGCCGGGAAGCCATACAACCGCTGGCCGTCATGCTGCGCATCGAAAGTGTCGGGCAGGGCGCCGAAAGTCCAAGCTTTGCAGCCGGTATGCAGCAACGTCTGCTGTGCCAGTTGCCTGAAAGTGTCGATCGCCGCAGTGCCATGGCGCTGTTGCAAGGCTTTGAGATCGCGCGATCGGTCGATGACCTTGCCGGCTTCATCCACCAGTGCGTAGTTGGTGCGCAAGTGCGGTGGCAACAGCTCCTCGCGAAACGCATCGGCTGGTACAGGTACGCCGACGCTGCGGTGCAGGACTGTGGCCAGTTGTTGCTGTAGCGAGCCCTTACCGGGTTCCAGCAGCGCCAGGGCCTTCTGTGCGTACTCGGGCACTGGCACAAAATGTACGCGCAGCGACTTGGGCAGCGAGCGGATCATGGCCGCTACCTTTTCGGCCAAGAGTCCAGGCACCAGCCAGCTAAAACTATCGGGTTTGACTTGATTGAGCGTGTGCAACGGCACGATAGCCGTGACGCCATCATCTTCATTGCCAGGCTCAAAGCGATACTGCAGCGCCACCTTTAAGGGGCCAGCGAGTGTGTGATCGGGGAAGGCGCCGGCATCCACATCGGCATCGGGTGTGGCGTTGATGTCGCTGTTGCCCAGATACAAAATGCGCGGATCGGTGGCCTCGGCCTTTTTGCGCCAGCGTTCAAACGCCGCGCCATTGGCAACGTCTTGTGGCACACGTGCATCGAAGAACGCCTGCAGCTGCGCCTCATCGACCAGTAGGTCCACGCGCCGGCCCTTCTGCTGCAGATAGTCGGCATCTTCCAGCAGCTTGAGGTTGTTCAAAAAGAACGGCGCCTTGCTGTCGTAGTCCATCTGCACCAGCGCATGACGGATGAACAGCTCGCGCGCTTCGCGCGGCGCAATCTTCTCGTAATTGATCTTGCGACCGGCTTGGATGGTCAGACCGAACAGCGTGGTGCGTTCGTTGATCGCAACCCGCGCCGCGCGCCGTTCCCAGTGCGGTTCATAATGCTGCTTGCGTACCAAGTGCACGCCTACAGATTCAATCCACTCGGGCTCAATCTTGGCCACCATGCGCGCCCAGACTTTGCTGGTCTCCACTTGTTCGCCGCACATGATCCATTGCGGCCGGCCTTTGAACTGTCCTGATCCGGGATGAATGGCCAGCTTGTTGCCGCGCGCACCCAGATATTCGCCTTGTTCTTTCTTCTGGCAAACGTTGGACAGCAGACCTGCCAGCAGGGCGCGATGGATAGCGTCGTAGGTGGCATCTTGGTCATTGAGCGACAACTTCAACTCGCCCTTGAGCACGGCGACAATCTGCGAGTGGATGTCATGCCACTCGCTCATGCGTAGATACGACACAAAGTGCTCTTTGCACCAACCGCGCAGCTTGGCTTTAGACAGTTGCGCGCGCTGCGCTTCGTATTCAGTCCACAGTTTCAGCAGCGACAAAAAGTCCGAGTGCTCGTGTTTCCAAGGTGCGTGCTTTTGGTCGGCTTGGGTTTGCTTGTCTGCAGGGCGGTCACGCGGATCAGGCACGCCCAGTGCTGCCACGATCACCGCCACTTCGGTCAGGCAGCGCTCTTCGGCAGCTGCCAGCAGCATGCGCCCCAATCGCGGGTCCACCGGCAATGCGGCCAGTCGTTGTCCCAAGGGTGTGAGCGTATTGTTGGGTGCCAGCGCACCTAGTTCTTGCAGCGTGCGCTGCCCATCGCGGATGTAGCGACCATCCGGAGGTTCAACAAAGGGAAAGCGTTCAATGTCGCCCAGACGCAGTGCGTGCATCTGCAAGATCACGGCGGCCAGATTGGTACGCTGTATTTCCGGATCAGTGAAGGCAGGTCTGCCTGCAAAGTCGTCTTCGCCATACAGGCGTATGGCGATACCAGGGCCAACACGGCCGCAACGACCCGAACGTTGATTGGCAGAAGCCTGCGAGATCTTCTCGATGGGCAGTCGTTGCAGCCGACTGCGGTGACTGTAGCGGCTGATGCGCGCATGGCCGGTGTCGATTACTGCGCGAATGCCCGGCACGGTTAGTGATGTTTCGGCCACGTTGGTCGACAGCACGACGCGTCGCTTGCCCGAAGGTCGAAACACGCGTTCCTGCTCGGTCTGCGCTAAGCGCGAATACAGCGGCAGAATCTCGCAGTGCTGCGGATGGTGCTGGCGCAAGGACTCAGCGGTCTCGCGGATCTCACGCTCACCGCTGAGAAACACCAGAATGTCGCCCTGCTGATCGCGCCACAGCTCTTCTACTGCCGACACGATAGCTGCCTGCTCCAGGCCCTCGGTCTCGTCGTCTTCATCTTCCGGTGCCAGCACCGGTCGGTAACGCAGTTCCACCGGATGGCTGCGACCGGAAACATTAATGATTGGCGCGTTGCCGAAGTGCTTTGAAAATCGCTCCGGGTCGATGGTTGCCGAGGTGATCACCAGACGAAAGTCGGGTCGTTGCGGCAGCAGCCAGCTCATGTAGCCGAGCAGAAAGTCGATGTTGAGACTGCGCTCATGCGCCTCATCAATGATCAACGTGTCATAGCGCCGCAGCAGCCGGTCGTGCTGTGTCTCGGCCAGCAAGATGCCGTCGGTCATCAGCTTGATCAGCGTGGTGGGCCGTGTGCGGTCCTGAAAGCGCACCTTGTAGCCGACGACTTCACCCAGCGGCGTGTTGAGCTCACTGGCGATGCGCGCAGCCACTGTTCGCGCTGCGATGCGTCTGGGCTGTGTGTGGCCGATGGCGCCGCGTTGGCCGCGCCCGGCTTCCAGACAGATCTTGGGTAACTGGGTGGTTTTGCCAGAGCCTGTCTCGCCACAGACGATGACGACCTGGTGCGCGAGGATGGCCTCGCGAATTTCGTCGCGACGGCCCGCCACCGGCAGGTCGGGCGGATAATTGAGGGTCTGGAGGTTGGCGGGCAGCATGGTCTGGGCGGCGGCAGTCTACCCGATCGGGCCGCTTGGACTGCGCTGCACCGGCAGTACACTGTGGGCCCGCCACTTTGCAGGAGCCGCCGCATGAGTACGATCACCCCCCATCAAACGCCGTTGGCAGACGTTCGCGGTAAGGTCGCTTTCATCACCGGCGGTTCCAGTGGCATCGGTTTGGGTATTGCGCAGGTGTTGTCGCGTGCCGGCATGAAGGTGGTGTTCACCTATATGCGCGAGTCGCACCGCGATGCGGCGCTGGCCTCTTTTCCGGCCGGCAACCCTGGTGTGCATGCCATCAAGCTAGACACGGCTGATCGCGACGGCATGGTGCGTGCGGCCGATGAAGCCGAGGCCGTGTTTGGCAACGTGCATCTGCTGGTCAATAACGCCGGCATAGGCATCCACTCGCAGCTCAGCAATGCCAGTTGGAACGATTGGGATTGGGCGATGAACGTGAACGTGTCGGGCGTGTTCAACGGCATTCGCACCTTCCTGCCGCGTATGCAGGCCCATGGCGAAGGCGCACACATCGTGACCACCAGTTCTACAGCAGGCCTCATGGCTGCGATGCTGGGTCTGTACGTCACCACCAAATATGCCGTAATGGGCATGATGGAAGCGCTGCGCGTGGAAGTTGAAGGTCAGAACAT
>CANFSB010000103.1 GCA_947449495.1 Pseudomonadota bacterium | reverse complement strand
GTCGTAGTCAATGTGGTGTCCGCAGACCGCGCCCAAGGCGCCAGTACCATCACGATGCAGGCTGCGCGCAACATGTTCCTCAGTCTCGACAAGACTTGGCGGCGCAAGTTGCAAGAGGTCTTCGTCACCTATCGTATGGAGCGGGACTTCACCAAACAGGAAATCCTCTCTACTTATCTAAATGTGATTTTCTTCGGCCAGCGCAGCTATGGCGTTGCGGCAGCAGCAGAGACCTATTTTGGTAAAAGCCTGTCGCAGCTGAGCGTGTCTGAAGCGGCAACGCTCGCTGGCATCATTCAAGTGCCGTCGCGCTACAACCCTATGACCAATCCGGCTGCCGCTACCACACGCCGCAACTATGTACTGCGGCGCATGACAGAGCTGGGTTACATCGATATCGAGACTGCTCGCAATGCGCACGCCGAACGCATCGTGGCGCGCAGCTATGCTCCGGTCTTCGATGCAGAAGCACCTTATGTGGCGGAACTGGCGCGCCAGGAGATCGTAAATCGGTATGGCCCGTCAGCCGTCAACTATGGCTACAAGGTATTTACTACCTTAGATGGCAGACTGCAGACTGCTGCTAACCGTGCGCTGCGGCTGGGCCTGATTGAATACGATCGACGGCATGGCTACCGCGGCCCACTGGCCAAAGCAAATCTGCCAAGCAATGCCGATGCTGCGGCCATCGAGAGCACGCTTGATGGCCGTGACAACATCGGTCTGCTCGAGCCTGCTGTGGTTCTGTCGACATCGGGGACCACAGCCCGGGTACATGTGCGCGGCAGCGGAACTGCACAAATAGAGTGGTCCGGCATGAGCTGGGCACGGCGCCTCATCAAGGGTCTGCCTGGTGCGTTCCCGCGTCAGGCCAGCGACGTGATGGCGCGAGGTGACATTATCCTGGTAGTAGCCGATCACCGTGGCAGCGCTCTGCTGGCACAGGTGCCAGAAGCCCAGTCGGCATTGGTCGCGCTGGATCCGCTCGATGGTGCGGTGGTCTCGTTGGTCGGTGGCTTCGACTACTACAGCAACCAGTTCAACCGCGTGACTCAGGCCAAGCGCCAACCGGGTTCGGGCTTTAAGCCATTTTTGTACTCTGCTGCGCTGGAAAACGGCTTCACGCCCTCGTCCATCATCCTTGATGCGCCTATCGTGTTGGACGACAACTCCGTCGAGGGCGGCTGGCGACCGGAGAACTCGGGCGGAGACTTCAGCGGTCCATTGCGGTTGCGTGAAGCCTTAGTTAAATCTCGCAATCTGGTTTCTATTCGTATCCTGCGCGATATCGGGCTGCCCACAGTCACTGACTATGCAGCGCGCTTTGGTTTTGACAAGGCTGCGCTGCCGCAAAACCTGACACTGGCACTGGGTACGCTGTCAGCAACGCCGCTGCAAATGGCCACTGGCTTTGCCACCTTTGCCAACGGCGGTTATAAGGTGACTCCTTATCTCATCGACCGAATCGAAAACGCCGCTGGAGAAGTGCTGTTTCAGGCAACCCCGGCAGTGGTGTGCCGCACCTGTGATGATTCTTCTGAGCCGCCGCCGCCGCTGGGACCACAGCGCCCGGCTGAAGGCACGACGTTACCCGAAGGGCAGACCATAGCCAGTCTGCTGCCGCCGCTCGATCAGGTACCTTCGCCAGAACAGGCCGCGGCCCGCGTCGCGGATTCACCGGTTCGCCTGCGCGCATTGGCTTCCGTACAAGGTGGTCAGGGTGCGCTCAAGTCAGAGCACATCGCACCGCGAGTCATCAGTGCGCAGAATGCTTGGCTGATGAGCAACATCCTCTCCGATGTGATCAAGCGCGGCACGGGGCGCCGCGCGCTGGCGCTTGGACGCAACGATCTATCGGGCAAAACCGGCACCACTCAGGAAGCGCGCGATACTTGGTTTAATGGTTTCAACAGCTCTTTGGTTGCCACCGTCTGGGTAGGCTATGACGAGGAGCGGCCGCTGGGCGAAGGCGAAGAAGGCGCGCGCACTGCGGTGCCCATCTGGGTCTATTTCATGCGCGAGGCGCTGCGCGGCGTGCCGCAGGTGCCACAAGCCCGTCCACCGGGTTTGGTCGATGTACTGATCTCTTCTCGCACCGGCGCGATGACAGACGACTCTGATCGCGAAGGCATACGCGAAGTGTTTATTCAGGACCGCCTGCCAAGCGGCGCAGAGCCAGCCACACCAGACCACGTCCCAGCCCGCGCACCACAACCCGGTGCCGGCGACGGTTTGTTCTAAGTCAGCGCTGATGCCGCGCAAACAGCCAGGCAGAGCCGATGCGCTGCGCGCTGCTATCGCCCAGGAAGCCGCTAGGTTGATGGTCGAAAGCGGCATCCAGGATTTTCTGTTGGCCAAACGCAAAGCTGCCGAGCGCTTTGGCGTATCGGAAGGCAGTGCACTGCCGCGCAATACGGAAATTGAGGCCGCGCTAGTGGCCTATCAAAGACTGTTTGGTGGCGGACTCCACGGCACCAACTTGCGCACGCTACGCGAAGCCGCGTTACGTGCCATGCAGCTGCTGACGGCCTATCAGCCCCGTCTGGTGGGACCCGTTCTAGCCGGCACCGCCACTGCTAATAGCGACGTGCAGTTGCACCTGTTTTGTGACCGGCCAGAGTCCGTACACATTCTGTTGCTGGATAAGCATTTGCCGTTTGAAGTGGTAGAGCGTCGGCTGCGCTATCAAGCAGACCGATATGTGCAAGCGCCAGGTCTGCGGTTCGATGTTGCCGAAATAACAATAGAGGCGCTGTTGTTTGGGCTTGACGACATCCGGCAAGCCCCCGTCAGTCCTGTAGATGGCAAGCCGATGCGGCGCGCAGACATTGCAGACGTACAAGCATTGCTCGCAAATACCCTCTGATGAGTGAAGTCTCGCTATATACGCGCTTTGATGATATTGCTGAGTCACAGTGGAGCGAGCTGCTAGCACACAGTGCCGATGCCACGGTGTTTCAGCAGTACGCGTGGGTGCGCGCCTGGTGGACCAGCTTCCAACAGCCGGACTGGCGCTTACACTTGTTGTGCGCAATTGACGGTGGCAGGTTGATGGCTGTTGCGCCGCTCTACAGTCGGCCCGGTCGGTTTGGTGGGCGCGAGCTGCGGCTGCTTGGTGAGGGTCATTCGGACTATCTGCTGTTCCCGATACGACGCGGTGCCGAAGCCACAGCATCCCAACTGCTAGCGGCTATGGCCATAGTCATCGATGACGGGTGCAATGCACTGTTAACCGATGTGCTGGAAGGCTCTGTGCTGCATAAGGCTTTGCAGCAACAGATTCAGCGCAGCACAACCGCAGACAAACTGGGTTTGCACTGTGTGCATCGCACGCCCTGCCCGCAGTTTTTGCTGGCTGGTAATGCTAACGCAGTACAGGCGGCAACTCGCAAGCAGAGCCTGCGACGACACCAGCGCAGCTTGGCAACAGTGGGCCCGATCACTATTGAACATCACAGCACAGCAGATGCCATCCTGCCGCTGCTGCCGCAACTGTTTGCACTACACATTGACCGGTGGAGTGGCACCGCCACTCCGAGCCAATTCGACACTGCCGTGGAGCGGCATTTTTATGAGAACTTGGTTACAACGATGCCCGCTGGCGCGGTATTGCTGACCACATTGCAAGCGGGTAGAGAATTGGCGGCCGTGCATTTTGGCTTGCGCAGCAACCACGACTTTATCTGGTACAAGCCTGCTTTCGAAAAGGCTCTGCAACGCCATGGACCAGGAGAAGTGCTGCTTCAAGCACTGCTGCAACATGTACAGGCGCAAGGTTTTCGAACTTTTGACTTTGCACGTGGAGACGACGCTTATAAGCAGCGTTTTGCTAACAGCACAGCATGGACTTCAAGCTACGAGTGGATCAGCGAGCGTTGGCCGCAACGTGGTTGGCAGCGGCTGCGACTGGCTGTGCGGCAACTGCGATCGCTGCGGCGCAAGCAGTGACAGAGATTCCAGAACCTGGCGCATAGGCGCCATAGAAAATTCTCCCAGCAGCTTGTCCAAGCGAGCTTCGCAGCGATCCAGATTAGTGTAGTGGCGCAAGCGAGACAGCCAGCTGGCGGCAACGCGTGGTTGAGCAGGATCCACTTCCCACGGGTGCAGATAAAACACAAACGGGCGTTGTTCGACTCGATTGAGTCGGCGCAGCCCGGCGCGAGTCACAGCATAAGGCAACAGTCGAAAGTAGCCGCCGCCGCTTACCGGCAGACGTAGCCCAGGGTACTGGACAGTAGACATAGGGAACTCAATGATGCTTGCGCCAGATGGAGCGCGCAGCACACCGGGCTTTTGCGACGCGTCGTGGATTCCGTAGACATCATGGCGAATGGGAAAGATGCTGGAATCGTAGGTAAAGCCCAGCTCGCACAGCACATCCAACGCCCACAGTGACCGTTGGGTAATAGAGTAGGTTGACGCGCGATAGCCCTCACAGGCAGTGCCGGTAATATCCTCCAGCAACGCTTTGGCATCACGGGTTTGGTTATAAAAATCGCTGCGTGTCTGGTTAAAGACCAGCTCGTGAGTCATGCCGTGGCTGGCAATCTCGTGGCCAGCTGCCTGTATACGCCGCACCAGCTGCGGGCGTCGCTGCGCAACCCAGCCGAGTATAAAAAACGTGGCTTTTACGCCGCGCCGCTCAAACAGATCTAAAAGGCGCTGAGTGCTGGTCTCAACACGCAATGGAATATCGTCCCACCCACTGCGCTGCACAACCTTTGATAGCGCTAATACGTGGAACCAGTCTTCCACATCTACGGTCAGCGCGTTGATCATCGGCTGGACGAGTTGTTTAGCGCGCTGCGTGATATGCCGTAACGCAAACGCAACCACACGCGATTCTCTGTGCCGGCAATTGCGGCGCTGGAAATTGGATTGGTTCGATACCCGTTGTAGTCCAGATCCGCAAACAAATTACGCGTGATGCGCAGATCCAGTCCTGCATTGACTGACAGCTCCCGCAAACCCTGACCGGAGGTCACAGAGCTGTCGGTCGACCATGTACCACCTGCGCTTGCACCGAGTCGTGAAAAGAGCTGTCGGTGAACGATGCTACGCGCTGTCAATCGGCGACGGTCAAGCGTCGGATTGGCTTCGAAGCTGTCTTCGTTCCAAGTGAAATCCACCACCATTGTGGTGTGTGCGCCTGATAGACCAAGGCCACTTCCGGCATGAGTACGACGGAAGCTCTCTACCGTCCGTGTCTGACTGGCGGTGTCGAGGGTCGGTGCCCAACGGGCTACATAAGAGTTGCCCATCTGCGCACCTTCATCAGTGAATTGCCGGCCGCCTGTAAAGAACAACTGCGTGCCAGCACCTAATTGGCGCTGCACCTCAACCTCGATTCTTGGGCCCGTATATGTAGCGCCGTTAAGCAGTACCCGTGTAGCGCCCCCGTTGACGTTTACAGTTGTGTTGGCACCCATCAAGGCATAGTTCAGGTAAGCCGATTCGCGATCATAAGGATCTACGCCGGAAGACGGATCCGGCTCAATGTGGTCATGACTAGCGTGCAGCCCCAGTGTTGAACTGGCTGACAAGCGCCTCTCAATGCCGATATCAGCGCCATACTGCTGGCTGTTGAGTTGGTGTAATTCATGATCGTTGCGTGTGTAAGTACCGGCGATTAGCAGGTTGGCAACATCGCCCAGTCCGACAATGACCCGCGGACCGGTAGAGAAGTAATTGACGTTCTCACGGTTGTTGGGAGTAAGCACTTCGTACAGGCCACGACGGGTTTGGCCAAACACATCTTTGACCATCCAGTTAAGACGGTCCGGCACAACTGCCAGAACGGCCTCACCACGCAGATGGCCGACCATTTCGCCCTTGTAAACGCTACCGGGATAATTGAGGTAGGACAGGTCTGTGTCGACGTCGAGTAACAGTCTTCGCGTTTTTTCTTTGGCTCCAAACTGCACGCCAAGTGTGTCGATCACCTGATACTTCTTGGTGGTGCTGCGAGTGAGATTATCGGACACGCCAACCCCGGCGCTAACAGAGCCAGTAGTTTCTATCGCGGGGGCTGCCAGAGGCAGCGTACCCATGAGCAACGCGATAGCTGCCTCAGGCAGCCGGCGCGGGAGGTTGATCGCCATAGTCACCGTACGCTCCATATCCATAGCCATAGCCATACAGTCCGTCCAGCAAGCTGGGCCGACCTTGATTGAGTACCAGTCCGATCGCGGCGTGATCGCCTAACAACTGGATCGAGTCCAGCACCGCACGGCGGGGGGTTTTACCGGCACGGACCACCAACAGCACCTGACCGACAAACTTGACCAGCTCCCGCGACTCGCTGGAGACCAACAACGGAGAGGAATCGAGCAGCACCATACGGCGTGGATCTGCAACCAACAGCCGCTCGACCAGATCCGCCATACGCGCGCTGGCAAGCAACTCGGTGGCGCCCGCAGAGCGAGTGCCCGCAGGCAGCAGCGAAAGCCCCGGTACGTCGGTGGTCAATACCAAGGACTCGACATCTAAAGACTTGTCAT
>CANFSB010000102.1 GCA_947449495.1 Pseudomonadota bacterium | reverse complement strand
GACATGGATGCAATACGCGCTGATCGCGACCAATTCAGTATACAGATTGACCCGCGTGTTGCCGGTGCCTGTCACCGCGTTCATCCACACCACAGTCACTGCCATGAGCAGCATGGCAATGGTTACCACGCGCAGTACTGGGGTCGCTGCAGCGACGAACGCATCACCTTGCCCATAGATTGACAATATTGCGTGCGGAGCAAGGTTCAGCAGCAAACACAGTACGCCGCTTAGCAGCAGGTTCCAGTTGGCCAGTCGCAGCGTAAGTGCCATAACTTGGCTGTGCCGGCCTTGGCCGATGATGTTGCTGACCATCGTATTGGTGATCGAGGCAAACGCCCAGCTCAAGCAGCCAACCACGCCGAAGATATTGCGCATCGCGTTAGACACGGCCAATGGCTCGTGCCCCTGATGCTCGACCAGTACGTAAAAGTATTCCCAGCCCGCCAGGCTTGCCGAGAACTGCAATATGAGCGGCCCCGACTGCCGCAGGATGGCGGCCACGCCATCCTCGCCATGCCAGTGCAGGTGTGTTGTGCCGCGCGCGTGTTGGCGCAGCCACGCGCGCAGTCCACACCAGCGCACGACCGATACTGCCACCACCAACCCCAGTGCTTCGGCTGACACACTGGCCACGGCGGCACCATCGAAGCCCAGCGCCGGCAGGCCGAAGTGCCCATAGATGAGCGCGTAATCGAGCAGGATGTTGCACAGTGTTTCACTGGCAGTACCGATGACCAGCAAATGGCTGCGGTTGGTACCCACCAGCAGGGCGCTCTGCGCCTGATACGCATATAGCAGTGGCAGGCCCCAGATACGTAGTTGCAGAAAGTGCGCGGCCGTTGCGGCATCGGCGGCATCGGCCATGGCCCAGCGCAACAGCACAGGCGCCACTGCCACGGTGAGCAGCGCCCCGGCAAGCCCCAGCAATGCTGAGAGCCACAGGCCCTGTTGGTACAGCGTGCCGATGCTACTGATGCGGTCCTGCCCTGCACGGCGTGATAGCAACGACTGCACGCCGCTGTGCAGGCCTTGGCCCAGAGCAGCAAACAGCAGGTAATAGACGCCGGTGATGCCGGCCAATGCCAATTCGCGCTGTCCCAGGCCGCCCAGGAAGATGTTGTTGGTAATGAAGTTGAGTTGCGGAACCAGCAGGGAGCCGGCAATGGGCAGTGCCATCGCCAGTATCTGGCGGTGGCCGCCGTGCAGTCGCAGATCCGTTTTCATGCCCGATTCATGCCCTGCGGATGCACTGTCACGTTAAAGCAGGGCATGATAGCCCAACCGATCCAGACACCCGAGATACCGTGATTGATGCACCCGGGGCAGACGCCCCGCACCCGGTCTTGTTGTACGTTCGCATTGCGCTGCTCAAGGCAGGTCCGCAAGACCTGCCGGCGTCACGCCGGCTGCTGCCTGCCACCGTTGCTGCCTATGTGCTGATGAGCCTGCTGTTGGGCAGCTTGCTGCTCGACGATGTCGATAACAGCCTGCTGCTGGTACTCATCGACAGTGCGTTTACGTTGACCTGTTACCGGCTGTTGCTGCGTGCTGTCGGGCGTCCTGAACGCTTCGCGCAAACGGCAGCTGCCCTGTTTGGTTTTCAGGCCATTGCCTCGCCTATTTTGATGAGCGGTCTGTCGCTGTATCGTCGCTATGGCGAGAGCTCGCCTTGGCAGGTGCCCGTCACCCTGCTGATGCTGGCGCTGGCTATTTGGACCATCGTCGTCAACGTACGCATTATCCGTGCTGCAACCGAATGGACCGTGTCGACCTGCATAGGTGTGGTGTTTGCGTTGGCTCTGCTGGGCCAGTTGCTGGCACTGCTGCTGCAGCCCGGCGGCTTTGCCACTTAAGGCGCCAGGCAATGCACGTACACATCCTGGGCATCTGCGGCACCTTCATGGGCGGTATTGCCGCCATTGCGCGCGCCGCCGGTCATCGTGTTACCGGCTCGGATCGCAACGTGTATCCGCCGATGAGCACACAGCTGGAGCAGCTGGGCATCGAGATTACTCAGGGCTTTGATGCAGCGCAGCTCTCGCCCGCACCGGATGTGGTGGTGGTGGGCAATGTTATGGGTCGTGGTATGCCCGTTATCGAGGCACTGCTCGACAGTCACATCCCTTATCAGTCCGGACCACAGTGGCTGGCCACGCAGGTGCTGCACAACCGGCACGTGCTGGCAGTGGCCGGTACGCATGGCAAAACCACCACCTCCAGCATGCTGACGCATGTGCTTGAGTACGGCGGATTGCAACCAGGATTTCTAATCGGTGGCGTGCCAGGCAATTTTGATGTGAGCGCGCGCTTGGGTGGCGAGCAGTACTTTGTGATCGAAGCGGATGAATACGACACTGCGTTTTTTGATAAGCGCGCCAAGTTTGTGCATTACGGTGCGCGCACGTTGTTGCTCAACAATCTCGAATACGATCACGCCGATATTTATCCGGACTTGGCTGCCATTCAACGCCAGGTGCATCACGTCGTGCGCACGGTGCCAGGCAGTGGCCGCATCATCTGCAATGCCACCGATGCCAATCTGGCGGCTACGCTGGCAATGGGCTGCTGGACACCGGTCGAGGGCTTCGCGCGCGCAGGGCAGGGCGTTGATGCGCCGTGGACCGCCGCTGTAGAGCCCGGCAGTGACTACAGCAGCTTTACCGTGATGCAGTCAGGCAAGCCGGTGGCCCAGGTACAGTGGTCGCAGTTGGGCGCTCACAATGTCGACAATGCTCTGGCGGCCATCGCCGCCGCTCATGCGGTCGGCGTACCGGTGGCAACCGCAGCTGCAGCGCTGTCCAGCTTCAAGGGTGTTCGCCGGCGCATGGAGCACATCGGTCAGGCAGCGGGCATTCATGTGTATGACGATTTTGCGCATCACCCCACTGCTATCGCTACCACCGTCGAGGGTTTGCGTCGACGCATCGGTAGCGGTCGGCTGGTGGCAGTGCTGGAGCCGCGCTCCAACACCATGAAGCTGGGTGTGCATCGTCATACGCTGGCGCCTTCATTGGCAGGCGCCGATGCCGTGTGGCTGTATGCGCCGGCAGATCTGGGCTGGGATGCCACCGAAGTGACAGTGCCGCTGGGAGCTAAGGCGCAGGCAGTCAGTGACCTCGACACGCTGGTACTGCAATTGAGCGACAGTTTGCGTGCCGGCGACCATGTGCTGATCATGAGCAATGGCGGCTTTGGGGGTGTGCACCGGCGACTGTTGGCCGCCTTGGCGCAGAGATCCACATGAGCGAGTTGCGTACGCTGTCGTTGTTTCCGCTCGGCGTCGTGCTGTTTCCGCGCGGTCCGCTGCCACTGCGTATTTTCGAGACGCGCTATACCGACATGGTGCGGCGCTGCCTGCGTGAAGACACGCCGTTTGGCGTGGTGCAAGTGCATACCGCAGCGGCCAGTGATGGCACTGCCACGCTGCACCGGATCGGCACGCTGGCGCGCATCATCGATTTCAATCCGCTGCCTGATGGACTGCTTGGCATTACCTGTCAGGGCGGGCAGCGCTTTGAGGTGCTCTCCACCGAGCGTCAGGCCGATGGGCTCAACATGGGCACGGTACGCATGCTGCCGCAGGCACCGACGGTGCCGTTGCCGCCTGAATATGCGCACTTTGTGCCGCTGCTGCGTCGCGTGCTGCCAGAGCTGGGCGGCCTATACACACCGCAGGACAGTGATTGGGATGATGCGGACTGGGTTGGCTGTCGCATGGCCGAAGTGTTGCCGTTGCAGGGCTTGGCGCGACAGCAGCTACTGGCCATCGATGACCCGGTGCTGCGCCTGGATCCGCTGGATGCCTGGTTGTCCCAAGCCATGAGTGACGACGACGAGGATGTAGAAGACGGCTCGGATGAGCCGCAGCCGCGCGACGGGTGAGCCTCAGTAGGCTTTGTTCTTAGGCCAGGCGCGCAGCATCAGCGGAGCTGTCAGCAGCGTCCAGCCCAGCACCAGCCAGCCCACAAAGCCGTCGTGTTGGCTCAGCAGCCAATGGCCGGGCGCATCGGGCACCACATGCGTGGCGCGCAGCAGCACCAGCATTACCATCACCCAACCGGCGTGTAGGCCCATGGCGGCAGCGATGTTGCCGGTGCGATGGCGAATCACCGACAGCAACACGCCAACACCGGCCAGACACAGGAACGCATCGATCATTTGCATGGGCTGCGCAAAAGCCCGCAGCGAACCAGCAACCAGATCTATGCCGCTGCCCCGGCCGACGTCTGCCGCCTCGATGGTGAAGCGGGCAAAGAAGTGCACTGCGGCATAGAACAGCGCACTGACCGCGATCGCCACGATTAAGCCTGCCTCACGAGTGATAGCCGATTGCATGGCGCCGCGCATGAAGCTCTCTTCGATGAAGGCCACGGTAAGCCCGCTGCCCAGCGCCGCCAGCAGACCGCGCAGCAGCAAGCCGGCTTGTATGGGGCCATCGAGTTCGCGCAGGCCCGTTAGTAGTAGCAGCAGCGACAGCGGCAGCATGAACGCCACACCCAGCAGCAGCCCGCGCGCCAGTTCATAGATAAATTGCCGACGCGGCAAGTCAAAGCCCATATCGCGGCGGTTGTTGACGCGCAGCCAGCGCGCCACAACGTAGAGGCCCAATGCCAGGCCGACCATGGCCAGCCGGTTGCCCACCCGATGGAAGGGCACGTTCATGAAGCCACTGAGCCAACCCCAGACGGTTGGTGTGGCGGCGGCTACCAATCCCAGTGCTGCGGCAAACAATGCGACAAAGGCAGCGATGGCACGCATCAGTGGTTCAACCTGTGTACTTGAGTGGTGATGCTGCCGTCCGGTTGCAGCGTGAGGCAGCGCCAAGCAGGCGGCGCTGGATCAATAGCGAACTCATTACTGCCGGCCAGAAATTGAAAGCAAGTTGAGGGCGTACCCAGCAGCCGCACCTTGCCTTGCAGGGCATCGAAGGCCTGATGCACATGGCCAAACACTATGCCGCGAACGCTGTTGTGGCGATCCAGCACCTGCCACAGTGACGCCGCGTTGGTGACGCCTAGCTCATCGATCCAACGGCTGCCCAGGGTCACCGGCGGATGATGTATCACCACCAGTACGTGACGCTCACTGGCGCTGGTCAGGGCTGTCTCGAGTGTCTGCAGAGCATTGGCAGCAATCGCGCCCTCGGTACGGTGCGGCAGGCTGCTGTCGAGCAGCACGATGCGCCAGCCGGCCAGATCGACCAGCCCGTCGCTTTGAAAAGGCGGTTGCGACAGCGCTTCCCTCAGGGCAGGGGCATCGTCATGGTTGCCCGGTACGCACAACACCGGCTTGCCCAGGGTGCCGGTCAGGGCACGGATGCGCGCATAGCCGGTGGGGTCGTCTTGAACCAGATCACCGGTCAGCAGCAGTGCATCGGCGGCAGCGATGTCGGCAGCTGCAGCGACCAGAACAGCCTGCAAACTGGCGCCGGTGTCCATGTTGCGCACACGGCCGTCCGGGCTGCCCAACAGGTGGGTGTCGGTGAGCTGGACCAAGCGGACAGGGCGGTAGGTCATGGCGAGGACGGCGGCAGTTGGGGCTGCCATGATGCCGCGCCTGGACTGCGTCTGAAACGCCGATTTGCGGTAGCGCGTCGCAGGGCAGAAAATGCCCGGCTAATTTCCCCCTCGCTCGAGAGTCTTATGCCCAGCCGTACCGACCTTGCCAATGCCATCCGCGCCCTGTCGATGGACGCCGTCCAGTTGGCCAACTCCGGCCATCCCGGCGCGCCGATGGGGATGGCCGACATTGCCGAGGTGCTGTGGCGCAGCGTGATGCGCCACAACCCGTCCGACCCGGCTTGGGCCAACCGCGACCGCTTCGTGCTGAGCAACGGCCATGCCTCCATGCTGCTGTATTCGGTGCTGCATCTGAGCGGCTATCCGCTGTCCATCGATGACATCAAGGCCTTCCGTCAGCTCGGTTCGCACACTGCCGGACATCCCGAGCGTGACCTGCATTTGGGCATCGAGACCACCACTGGGCCGCTGGGTCAGGGCATTGCCACGGCAGTGGGCATGGCGCTGGCCGAGAAGCTGCTGGCTGCACAGTTCAACCGTCCTGGCTTGCCGGTGATCGACCATCGCACTTGGGTGTTTCTGGGCGATGGGTGCCTTATGGAAGGCATCTCGCACGAGGCCTGCTCGCTGGCAGGTACGCTCAAACTGGGCAAGTTGGTCGCGTTCTTTGATGACAACGGCATCACTATCGACGGTAACGTCAAGGGCTGGTGTGCCGACGACACGCCGGCTCGTTTTGAGGCCTATGGCTGGAAGGTCATCCGTGCGGTGGACGGTCACGATGCTGCAGCCATCGCAGCCGCTATCGCTACCGCCACCTCGCAGGACAGTCAGCCGGTGCTGATCTGCTGCCGTACGGTCATTGGTTCGGGCTCGCCCAACAAGGCCGGCAGCAACAAGACCCACGGCGAGCCGCTGGGCGCCGCCGAGGTCGAGGCCACCCGCAAGCACATCGGCTGGAACCATCCTCCCTTCGAGATTCCGGTCGACATCCGTGCCG
>CANFSB010000101.1 GCA_947449495.1 Pseudomonadota bacterium | reverse complement strand
TACGAGCCCGGCGGATAGACGGTCAACGCAGCTACAAAGGCGTCCATCACCTCTTTGCCAAAGGCTTCGCGCTGCTGCTTGTATAAAGTGGCTAGCGCCACAGTCGGTATCAGCGCCGTGCCTCGCGTGGTGATCGCCACATATTCAGAAATCAAACCCACCACGCGTGCGAGCTGCGGCACATCCTCGCCAACCTTCTGGGCGGGAAAGCCGGTCGCATTGAGACGCTCGCGATGGTTGGCAATGATGTGGCCAATGGCAGGCGACATGCCCGGGCAGGCCGAGACCAACTCGGCGCCAGTAGCCGGATATTTGCGATAGGCCTGCACCTCCACCGCACGCGTCAAACCGGACTCCACGCGCAGGTTGGCCGGCAAGCGCAGTAGACCCACCGCATGCAACAGCGTAGCCGTAACGACATCGCGTGCATCTTCGGCAGAGAGTTCTAATCGACGCGCCATCATCGCAGCAATGGCTACGGCATCCATTGCCTGCAAGGCATGGCGCTGCTGCGCATCGACCGGCGGCGTACCGCGCGCCAAGGACAGCGGGTTCTCCACATCAGCCAGCGCAGTCACCAGACTGGTGACCACCTTATCGGCTTGTTGCTCGGCCTGTGGAAAGCCCGCATTGAGCATCGACAGACACAAGCTCGCTTCGCGCGCGCAGCGTTGATAGTGACGCGCCTGCTCGGCCGCATCCTGTCTGGCACGGCCGACCCACTCGGCGTGGCCAGCCTTCTCCTGGGTCAAGCGGCGTGTTTCAACGCTGATCTGTTCGCGCAGTTCGGCGGGCGTGTCCGGCAATAACGGCAAGCCCATGCTGGCGTTAGCCGGATCAAACGACGCCGGTGTGGACTTTTCCAAGTCGATGAACAGGCGCTTGATCCCAACCTCGCGAAGTACACCGATCTGCAGCAGCGATTCAATCTGAAAGGTGCTCGACGGGAAGGGATGATCAAACCACGCGTGCCCGATGCGCAAGGCGTGGCCTGGGCGCAGTTCGTCCACTCGTGTCGCTTTCCACGTCATTGCCGCAGGCTAACTGGCCCGGCTGCAGCGATCCGATACCAAGGTCACGAAATCGGGGCGCGGCTCTATACTGCCGCCAGAGCCGCTCGCCGACACCGCGCAGCGCCAATCGAGGGGGATTGCATGAAAGTATTTTCGATGATGGTGGCCAGCCTATTGCTGGGTGGGTTTGGCGTCAGCGCCGGCGCCGCTCAGGGAACAGAAGAAGACGCCGTCTTCCAGACCTATTGCGCGGCCTGCCATGGCGCAGCCCCTGCCGCTGCAGGCACTCCCAACGAGCGCGCGCCCACCCGCGACCTGCTCAAGGGCTTTACGGCAGAGGCCGTGGTCAATGCGCTGGTCAACGGCAAGATGCAGGCACAAGGCACTTTGCTCAACGACGCCCAAAAGCGCCTCGTCGCCGAGTACGTCACCGGCAAACGCTTTGATCCGGCCGCCTTTGCCGCCAGCAACAGCATGCAGGTGGTCAACCGCTGCAGCGTCGACACCCCCATGCGCTCGATCAGCAGCGGCGCGTCCTGGAACGGCTTTGGCAATGGCGCCGCCGGCACCCGGTTCCAACCCGCTGCCGCAGGCAAAATCAGCGCGACAGATCTGCCGCGTCTGAAACTCAAGTGGGCCTTTGGCTATGCCAACGTCAGCTCGGCCCGTGCGCAGCCCACCTATGCCGGTGGCCGGCTGTTTGTGGCCAGCGAGAACGGCGAAGTGCATGCACTGGATCCGCGTACTGGCTGCACCTACTGGACCTTCAAAGCCGCCGCAGGCGTGCGCACGGCACCCTCAGTCGGTCCGTACAAGGCCGGCGGTAAGAGCGGCCAAGCCGTGTACTTCGGCGACGGTCGCGCCAACCTGTATGCAGTCGATGCGCAGCGCGGCACGCTGCTGTGGACTCGCAAGGTTGATGAGCATCCGTCTGCTGCCATCACCGGCGCACCCGTGCTGCATGACGGTCGCTTGTTTGTCGGCGTGCAGGGCCTTAACGAAGAAGGCCGCGGCAGCCGCGACAACTACCCTTGCTGCAGCTTTCGCGGCAGCCTGAACGCAGTCGATGCCAACACCGGCGCTGTGCTGTGGAAGACCTGGACCATCGACGAGCCCAAGCCACGTGCTGTCAGCAAGGCCGGCGTGCAGATGTACGGTCCCGCCGGCGGCTCGATATGGTCAGCGCCGTCGGTGGATGCCAAGCGTCATCTGGTCTATGCCGCCACCGGCAACGCCTATGCTGACCCGCCGCAGCAGATGACCAACGGCGTCATCGCTGTGGACGAGCGTAGCGGTCGTATTGTCTGGCATCACCAGCTGTTGCCGGCCGACCAGTGGGCGATGGGCTGCGAAGCCAAGAACCCGGACAACCCGGCCTGCCCTGAGACCCTCGGTCCCGACATGGACTTCTCGGCCACGCCGGCTGTGGTGCATGTGGGCAAGCGCGACCTGATCGTGCTGCCGCAGAAGTCGGCTATCGCCTATGCGCTGGATCCAGACAACAAGGGCGCCATCGTCTGGACTCACAAGTTCGGCGAAGGTAGCGGTCTGGGTGGCCAGTGGGGCGGCGCCTATGACGGCACGCGTGCTTACTTCGGTCTGGCTGACTTTCTGGCACCCAAGCCCGGCGGTATGAATGCGGTGAACCTCGCCGATGGCAAACTCCTCTGGCACGTGGGCCCGCAGCCCATGTTGTGCGGCGAGAAGCGCCCGGGCTGCGGCCCCGGTCAGGGCGGTGCGCTGACGGCCATTCCCGGTGCCGTGCTCAACAGCGCACTGGACGGTGGCATCCGCGCCTACTCGGCCACCGACGGCAGCATTCTGTGGCTCTACAACACGCTGCAGGACTACGTCACCGTCAACGGCGTCAAGGCCAAGGGTGGCAGCATGGACGGCAACGGACCCATCGTTGCCAACGGCATGGTGTTCGTGAACTCAGGCTATGGCGGCTTGGTCGGCACGCCCGGCAACGTACTGCTGGCGTTTGGGCTGGAGTAACCCCAGCCCGAGCCACAACCGCTGGGCTTAGATGCCCAGCGTGTCCCAGTGGGCCTCGATGCGCTTGCGCAGCGCAGCATCGGGCAGATCACCCCGACCAGCGGCCAGGTTGTCGGTCAAATATTCCATCACCGTTGTGCCAGGAATCACGGCCGTGACACCCGGTGTCGACAGGTTGTACTTGAGCAGCAACTGCGCCCAACTGGTGGCGCCGATCTCGGCCGCAAAGGCTGGTAACGGTTTGCCAGCCAGCTTGGGCATGAAGCTACCGCGACGACCACCCAGCGGCATGTTGATGAGCACCGCAATGCCCTTGTCGATGGCCAGCGGCAGGATCTCTTTGGCCGAGTTGCGCGCATCAATGGCGTAGTTCACCTCGATGAAGTCGAGCTTCTGCTTGCGCATCAGGTCGAGCATCGGCGCGTACTGGTTATCAAATGACGTGGTAGCGCCGATATAACGCACCTTCTTGGCCTGCTGATACTCACGCAACACCGGCAGCAGCGTGTCTGTAGCGTAAAAGTTGTGGATCTCATACAGGTCGATGTGATCGGTGCGCAGGCGTGCAAAGGACTTTTCGATCACCGCCTTGGCGTCACTGACATCACCACCCAACGGCGTCTTGGTCGACAGGAACAACTTGTCGCGATTGCCCAGCTCTGCCACCAGTTGACCGATGACCTCTTCAGACTTGCCATAGGCTTGTGCCGTATCGACGATGCTGCCGCCCAGCAATGGAAGGTTCTGCAGCACCTGCTTGCGCGTCGCCAGATCATCGGCAGAGGTCACGTCAAAAGCATTGGTGCCGATACCCACCACGGGGATTTTTTCACCGCTTGAGGGGATCGTGCGCAGGATGGGTTTGGTATTGGGCATTGCAGCCCATGCGCCGCTGCCCGGCAGTGCTGCGGCAACACCTGCCGCAATGCCGGAGGCGATAACCTGACGACGGCTGATGGACTCAAGATCGGTGCGACGCATGGGGTTCCCCCGGTTGTTGTGCCCAAACGTTACCTAGCGGGCAGGCAGCTTGTCCATCTCGCGCAACGTGGCAATCAGCCGTCGCGTGTTGGCATAGCGGTCCACCACCAGCAATGCATTGCTGCCGGGCACCACAGCCAGATGCGCTGCTTGCGGCAATAACGGCCGCAGCACCGGCAACAGCTGAGTCGCGTCGAGATAGCGCACAGCCACCGTGCGCGTTACCCACTCATCGTCGGCAATGGTTGCATCGTCTGCACTGATGACCGGCACAGGTTGAGTGCGGATATCCGCATCGAGCACCACGTTGGTGATGCCGCCTGCCGTGAAGGCCGCCAGCCCGTTGCCGCGCAGTACCGCCAGCACTGCCGCCCAGCTGCCCGTATCGGTGCCGTTGGTCACCCGCAGCTGTGCAGGCACTTTCGGATCGACCACAAAACGACGGCCCGTGGCCTGCGACTGCTGTTGCAACAGGCTTTGCAGGGCGACAGCCTGTGTAGCGGCAGTGCTGGCTGCGGCCGGTGCAATGCCGGGGCCCGGCGCTGGCAGTGGCCGGCCCTTGGGCCACAGCAACCACAGCTTGCCCTGCTGGCGCATCAAGCCCGCGCGCTCACCGGCACCTGCACCCAGACCTTCAAACAAATCGGCACGCACTACACCGCGAATCGCTCCACCGGTGTCCTGCGCCATGACCAAGCGCCGCAGCGGTGCGTTGCTGACCGGTACCGTCGTAGATAAAAACAGCGGCGCGCCCAGCGGCAAGTTGCGCGGATCCACAGCAACCGACCGCCCCGCTGTCAGCGGCACACCCAATGCACCCTTGGGTCCAAGCGACGGATCAGTGATGGGCTCTTCACGAAAGAACACCACACTGGGGTTGGTGTTGAGCACTTCATCCAGGCGCTTGGGATTGTTCTTGAGCCACTGGCGCAAGCCAGGCGCAGTGGCCTGCTCCACTGTCAATTCGCCGCGCTGCACCAGATAGCGCGCGATGGCCTTGTAGGGCTGGCCGTTCTGATCGGCATACGCCAGACGTATCACTTTGCCATCGGGCAAGGTCACGCGACCTGAGCCCTGCACCTGCAAAAAGAAGGCATCGACCGCGTCATCGACCCACACCAGTTCTTTGCCATGCAAAGTGCTGCCACCGGCGAGTGCAGTGCGGTCCGGATACGGCAGCACCTTGCGGCCCTGCACGCGACCGCGCACACGCTCGCCTTTAAGCGAGGGATACAGGTCACCCAGCTCTACCGTAAGCAGATCATCGGGTACCGCATGCAGCGGCGTGCTGTACACATTGGAAGGTTTGCGCGAACCGCGCAGCACAGGCTCGTAATAGCCAGTGATCATGCCGCTGTCGCTGGGCTTACCGTTCTCATCGTCATAGGCGATGCGCCAAGGCTCAAACTGCGCTTCAAAAAACTGCCGCGCACTGCGTGCATCGCGTTGCGGCTGCTGTACAGCTTGCGCACACACCGCCTGCCAGTCGGGCCTGGCCTTGAGCGCACCACAGCCGGCCAAAAAAGCCTGCCAGGCAGCCGTCATATCATCGCTGGCCCATCCCTCCAGCGCAGTCCACTCCACGCGCTGATAGCGCAGCGTGAGCGCCGGTGCCGCAGTCGGTGGGGGCGCTTGTGGTCGTAAGGCAGCAGGCGCAGCGGGTGTGGCCGCCGGCTCACGCGCCGGTGCCGGTGCTTGCGACGGCACAGGCTGTGGCGGCGCTGTGGCGCAGCCACCCAGCAGGGTCAGTGCAACGGCAGCAGCGACGCGCTTCACTGCGCGAACTTGGGGTCCGGGCCGTAAGCGTTGTCGCCCTCATCCCCTTCCTGGATGAAAAAGAACAACAACACCAGTTGGCCAATGAGCGGCAGGAACGCCAACAGCACCCACCAGCCACTGCGCTCGGTGTCGTGCAGACGGCGTACCGCAACTGCAACCGAGGGGATGAGCATGAACAGCAGAAACAGGCCACTGAGGAAACCCAGCTGGCTCTCCATGCTGAACGTACCGGTGACGACATCAATGCCCAACAAGAGCAGATAGGCCAGCAGGTAGTACAGGATGAAGCGCCAGTATTCTCGCCGCCGCGCCCGACCGCGAAAGGTGGCGTACTTGGCGATCACGTCTTTAAGCCATTGCATCAGCAAATCCTTGTTCAAGGCTGCAGTGTATCGTCGTATGGCTGGGCAGGTGTATCGAGCGTCAGTTGCCACAACGCCAAGTCGAGCCAACGGCCAAATTTGTATCCTGCCTGCGTGAGCGTACCGGCTGGCACAAAGCCCAGCTTGCGATGCAAAGCGATGCTGGCGGCATTGTCGGCATCCAGACAGCCGACCAGCACATGCAGCTGCTGCTGGCAGGCCCGCTCGATCAGCGCCCGCAGCAGCGCTTCGCCCACACCGCGGCCGCGATGGGCACTGTGTACATACAGCGAATGCTCGACGGTGTACTTGAACGCTGCAAAGCCCCGGAACACGCCATAGCTGGCAAAACCCAGCAGTACACCCGCCTCGTCTTCGATACCCAACACGGGATAG
>CANFSB010000100.1 GCA_947449495.1 Pseudomonadota bacterium | reverse complement strand
GCATTGAATGCCTCGATCAACGCGCCAACCGATTTCATTCACCCTTGCCCTGGCTGCTTTGTCTGTGGTCCGGCACGTGCAGTGGGTGAGGGTCTGCGGCTGATAGCCGGTGCTGTAACAGATCGCGACATAGTGGCCACGCCGTGGGTGCCAGCGGCAGAGTTCGCTCTGGCCGATGGCAAGATCGCTCCCGAGATTATTGCTGCTGCCCTCGATTGCCCAGGCTATATGGCGCTGCGCAGTGGCGGCGCATCCTGGCTGCTGGGCGAATACAGCCTGCACATCGACCGTCGCGTCCATCCCGGCGAGGCCTGTGTTATCACGGGTTGGGAGTTGTCGCGTCGCGGCCGTGTGGCCACGGTGGGCACAGCGCTGTATGACGAGGCCGGCCTGCTGTGTGCCGTGGCGCGGGGCACCTGGATACAACCGCGCAGCGCATAACGATTCACTGCCTATGAAGTGGTACATCAGCCTCGAGTCACCCGATCAGCCCGCAGTGTTGCGGCTCATCGATGAGCTCGATGCTTACCAACAGCCGCTGTATCCGCCCGCGAGTCATCACGGCATCGATGTGCAGGCACTGCTGCAACCTAACGTTCTTTTTGCTGTGATGCGTGACGCGCAACACCAAGCGGTCGGCTGCGGTGCAATGGTCATTGGTCCGCGGCATGGAGAGCTCAAGCGTATGTACGTGCAGCCTGAACTGCGCGGACTCGGTGCCGGGCGTGCGTTATTGCAGTGGTTAGAACAGCAGGCGTTGCAGCGCAGTTGCTCGGTGTTCGTGCTGGAGACCGGCGTATTGCAACACGCGGCACTGGCACTGTATGAGCGCGCGGGCTATACGCCGTGCGAGCCGTTTGATGCTTACCAGCCCGACCCGCACAGTGTGTTTCTGCGCAAGGTCGCACCCATCAGCGAGGTTTGAAAGCCTCGCGCAGCAACCAGACTGCGCCGCCGATACCCAATATCCAGCCCAGTGCCAGCGGTAAATCCAAGCCAATGCCGATGATGCCGGCCAGCAGCGTGACGCTGGCAGAGACCAATGCAGCACCATCGCGGCGCGCACGGGCGGGTTCGATAGCCTGCTGACGCGCATCGGGTGAGAACTGCGGCTTGCTGCGTGACTCTACTGCATAGCGCAGTGCGGTAGGCAGACCTTCGAGTGCGCCCAGTACATCGGGCATCTGCTTCCACAAGCGCTTGGCAACAGCGACTGGATGGCGCTGCTCGCGCATCCACTCGACCAAGATGGGGTTGGCGGTCTTCCAGATGTCTAAGTCTGGATACAACTGCCGGCCCAAGCCTTCGATGTTGAATAGCGTTTTTTGCAGCAGAATCAGCTGAGGTTGAATGCGGCCATCAAAGCGACGCAGGGCCTCAAAAAGACGCAGCAGCACCACGCCAAAGCTGATGTCCTTGAGCGGCTTGTCGAAGATCGGCTCGCAGATCGTGCGGATGGCAGATTCCATCTCATCGACGCGTGCGGTGGCCGGCACCCAGCCCGACTCAATATGCAGTGTGGCGACCTTGCGGTAGTCACGGCGAAACACCGCCAAAAAATTCTCTGCAAGATAATTGCGATCACGCGGATCCAGTGTGCCGATGATGCCGAAGTCCACTGCGGCATAACGCGGGTTGGCCGGATCATCGGCCAGCACAAAGATGTTGCCGGGATGCATGTCAGCATGAAAGAAGTTGTGCCGAAATACCTGCGTGAAGAAGATCGCCACGCCAGATTCAGACAGCTTACGCATGTCGGTGCCCAGTTCACGCAGCCGCGCGACTTCACCAATCTGAATACCGCGGATGCGCTCCATCACCATGACGTTGTCGCGGCACAGCGGCCAATGCACAGCCGGCACGTGCAACAGCGAGCTGCCCTCAAAGTTGCGCTTGAGCTGCGTGGCATTAGCCGCTTCGCGCAGCAGATCCAGCTCATCAAGAATAGTGCGCTCGTATTCGCGCACCACATCCAGCGGTCGTAGCCTGCGGCCTTCGGTGGACCAGCGATCCACCAGCCCGGCCAGTGCATACATCACTTCCAGGTCCTGACCGATACGCTCGCGCATGCCGGGCCGCAACACCTTGACCACCACTTCGCTGCCATCGAGCAGCGTGGCCACATGGACTTGTGCGATGGACGCAGCCGCTAGCGGTGTTACGTCGAACTGTGAAAACACCTCTTCCAGCGGCTTGCCCAGTGCGTCGACTACCAGCTGCTGGGCAACTGCGCCATCAAAGGGCGGCACTGCGTCCTGCAGCTTGACCAGTTCATCGGCAATGTCTGGTGGCAGCAAGTCGCGGCGTGTGGACACTGCTTGCCCGAACTTGACGAACACAGGGCCGAGTTCTTCAAGAGCCAGTCGCAGCCGCGCGCCGCGGCTACCCTGCGAATCGCGTTGTAGCCAAGTCCACGGCGACAGCAGTCGCAGCAGTTGCAGTGGTCGGTACAGCGGTGTGCCGGCAGTAAAGTCGGTGAGCCCGTGACGCACGAGCGTGCGCTGGATGCGCACCAGGCGCAGCAATACGCGCAGCTTCATGATGTTTTGTGCCCGTCGTCCAGCGCATCCACACGCGCTTGCAGACGATCGGCTGATTCGCGCAGCGTATCGACGCCGCGCATGAATGCTTCGGCTTCGGCACGTGGCACCAGATCGCGGCTCTCGTGCGCCAGATATTCAGCCACGTTGTTCGTACTGGTGCTCAGTGTCTGACGTAGCCAAGCAAAACCCTGACGTGCCACCACACCAAAGTGATGGGCCGGCACATCGCCGATCAAGCGCGACAACTCTTCTTCTACATCCGGATACAACAGGCTGCCTAGTTCACGAAACCGTGCAGCGACTTCTACATCGCCATCGATACGCACATCACCGCGACGTATGACCGCTTCAGGATCACTGCCGGCCAAGGCTGCCAGCGACAGCGGCGTACCGGCGATGACTGCATCGGCAGCGCCTGCGGCCTCGCGGGTCAGTAGCAGGCAGCGACCATCAGAGCCCAGCTGCAAGCGCCACGGCGTATAGCGAGCCACGATAGTGACGCGCTTGCCGGCCAGTTCGCCAACCAGCGTGGCAGCACGCGGCGAGGCTTCTACTTGCCGGTTGAGCAGCGCTTGTAGACGTGCGGTGAACATCAGCTGCGCCAACCACGGTGCACGGCGACGACGCCGCCGGTGAGGTTGTGATAGCGGCAGTCGCTAAAGCCTGCCTCACGCATCATGCCCAGTAGCGTTTCTTGATCCGGATGTTTGCGGATCGATTCGGCCAGATAGCGATAGCTCTCGGCATCGCCGGCCACCAGCTTGCCCAGCAGCGGCAAAATGCGAAACGAATATGCATCGTAAATGGGCCGCAGCGCTGGCACCGCGACCTGCGAGAACTCCAGCACGATCAGCTGACCGCCGGGCTTGAGTACACGCAGCATCGAGCGCAGTGCGGCAGGCTTGTCGGTGACATTGCGCAGACCGAAGCCGATGGTGACGCAATCGAAGCTGGCATCGGCAAACGGCAGGCATTCGGCATTGGCTTGCGCGGCGCGCGTGTTGTGCGCCAAACCATCGTTGAGCAGCCGGTCACGGCCGTGACCCAACATCGCCGCATTGATATCGGTCAGCACCACCAAGCCGTCGGTCCCCACCTGTGCCGCCATGCCGGCGGCCAGATCGCCCGTGCCGCCGGCCACATCCAGCGCCGTTTGGCCCGGTCGCAATCGGGTGCACGACAGCGTGAAGCGCTTCCACAGGCGGTGGGCACCGCCGGACATCAGGTCGTTCATGATGTCGTAGTTGCCGGCCACCGAGTCGAACACGCCGCGCACACGGCGGGCTTTGTCTTCCCAAGCGACTTTCTCGAAGCCGAAGTCGGTTTCGCGCGGCGGGGGGGATGCGGAAGCGGGGCTGGTCACGGTGGGCAGAACCTGGTCGGCGCCGAAAGCGGCAAGCCCTAATAGTAGTGAAAACCGGCCGCTTCGACCTGCCTCTGGTAATCCTCGCCGGACGGGTGCATCCTGACGCCCATTCCAGCGGCTTTGGCCGTTGGAAAGTCGGGGGGTGTATTGATTCTAAGCCGGGCCCTGTGCCCGGCTTTTCTTTGATAGACTCCCGCCCCCGGTTTTCAAGGTTTACGGAGCAGGCACATGGGTAAGGGTGACCGCAGGACCCGTCGCGGCAAGATCTACGCTGGCTCGTTCGGCAAGTCGCGTCCGAAGGACGACGGCAAGAAGGCCGTCGCGACTCCGAAGAAGAAGTAAGTTGCTGGCCGCCTACGGGCGGCCCGCGCTGCAGTCTCTCGATCCCCTCCCTGTATCAGGGTTTGCGTCGCGCGCGGGGGTGCGCCTGGTCATAGACCCGGGCCAGATGCTGAAAATCCAAATGCGTGTAGACCTGCGTGGTGCCGATATCGGCATGGCCTAGCAGTTCCTGCACGCCGCGCAGATCCTGGCTGGACTCCAGCAGGTGGGTGGCAAACGAGTGGCGGAACAAGTGCGGATGCACTTGCATCGGCAACCCTTGGCGCCGCGCGGCCGAGGCCATGCGCAGCTGCACGGCGCGCGCACCCAGCCGCTTGCCGGTGCGACCTACAAACACTGCGCGGGTGTCTGGCCGAGCCAGAGTGCCGCGCTCGATCAGCCAGTGGCGCAGCGCCTCGATGGCTTTACTGCCCACCGGCACGATGCGCGTTTTGCGCCCTTTGCCCAGCACCCGTACTGTGCGATCGGCTAGATCCAGCTGGTCAAGGTCCAGCCCCACCAGTTCGGCCAGACGCAGTCCCGACGAATAGAACAATTCCATCATTGCCAGATCGCGGGCATCGAGCGTGGAGTCGGGCTTGAGTTCCAATAGCCGGCCCATCTGGTCGGTATCGAGCACTTTGGGCAGGCGCTTACCCACCTTTGGGGCGCGCACATCGGCGGTGGGCAGCTGGCTGACCACGCCCTCGCGCAGCAGAAATTTATAGAAGCTGCGTACGGCGGACAGGCGCCGTTGCACGCTGCGTGGCGCCAGCCCGCCGGCATGTGAGCGCGCCGCGAAACTGCGCAGCAGCTGAGTGTTGAGCTGAGTCCAGTCGGCCAGTTGCTGCTGGTCGCACCACTGCTGCAGGGCCTGCAGGTCCTGCGCATAGGCGCTGCAGGTATGCGGCGACAAGCGCCGCTCGGTTGCCAGATGGCGCGCAAAGCGCAGCAGATAGTCGTCCGCTGCGGGTGTCATGGCGGTGTGTGACACACCGCGGCGTCAGTCCCGCGCCAGCGCGTCGGAGGCCAAGTCTGCAATGTTGGCCAGGAACTCGGTGCTCATGCCCGGGTTGAAATGCTCGGCGCTGGGGCTGCCGATGGCCAGCAGACCAAAGGGCTGGGCACCGCCGAGTGGCAGCAATGCTGCGGACTGGATGTGGCTGCCCTCAGAGCCGAACAGGAAATCGCGGTGCGCTTCGCGGATCGGACCGCAGCGCGGCTTGCCGTGCGAGAGCAGCGATTCGAAAGAGGCCAGGCCCGGGTCCTTGGCGTCGATCACGCCGACAAAGCGGTCGATGGCCAGATCCACTGCTCCCAAGCCGAATAGCAGCAGCGCGCTATCGGGCAGCTGGAAATCCTCGGTGAGGCTTTGGCGCAGCTGGTTGATCACGGATTGACGATCGGTGGTGGCCAGCAGCCGGCGGGTGAGGCGGTGGATCTTGCCGACCAGCACCTCATTGGCGCGGGCTACGTTCACCAGTGAGTTCAGGCGTGCCTCGAGCGACTGGTTCTTGTCGCGCAGCACCTCGACCTGACGCTCGATCAAAGACACTGCCGAACCGCTGCGCGAGTGCGGCAGCACCAGTGCTTCAAGCAATTCCGGGTGACGCTCGAAGAAGCCCGGATCCTGCGTCAGGTAGTCCACCACGCGCGCCTGTGCGTCGTCGGGTGCGGCATCGTCAGCAGGTAAGGATGAAGTCATCGTGTCGGCTCCAAGCAAGTCGGCGGTCACAGGTCAATCTGGCCGCGAAAGGATACTTCAGCTGGGCCTTCGAGCCAGAGCGACTGCCCCGGCCCGGCCCAGCGCACAGTCAAATCACCACCCGGCAGGCTGACGCGCACGGTGTCGGCCAGCAGGCCATCGCGCCGACCCACGGCTACGGCGCCACAGGCACCGGTGCCACAGGCTTGGGTTTCGCCCACGCCACGCTCGAACACCCGCAGCAGGATGTGCTCGGGCGACAGCACTTGCATAAAGCCGACGTTCACACGCTTGGCAAAGCGCAGATGACGCTCTATCGGTGGACCCAGCTGTGCCACTGGCGCCAGCGCAATGTCATCAACACGCAGCACGGCATGCGGGTTGCCCATCGACACCACGCCACAGTGCACGGCCTGCTCATTCACATCGAGGCTGTAAGTGGGGCCGCTCTGATGCTGCGCATCGAAGTGCGATGCGGCTGGCGTGAAATTGGGGATGCCCATGTCTACGGCGACGCTGCCGCCTCCGGGCACTTGTGCATTGACCAGTCCACCGGGGCATTCCATGCGCACGCTGCCCGCGTGGCTGCGGCCATGGAGTCGCAACAGCTCGGCGATGCACCGCGCGCCGTTACCGCATTGCTCGACCTCATGACCGTCGGCATTGAAGATGCGATAGAAGGCTTCGGTGTTGCTGCTGCGCGGTCGCTCGATGATCAATGCCTGATCAAAGCCGATGCCGCGATGGCGATCGGCCAGCTGTTGCCACTGTTGCGGCGTGAGTTGTT
>CANFSB010000099.1 GCA_947449495.1 Pseudomonadota bacterium | reverse complement strand
TAACGCCCCTCGCGCCAGCTGCTGTCACCGTTGCGCTGACTGGCCTTGCCGATCGCGGCCCACACTTGTCTGGGCGACACTTCACCGTAGTGCAGATGCGCAGACAATCGCGACGTACCGTCGATGCCCGGCAAATCGCGTGCCTCCGGATAGCCAGCAAGACCATCGCGACCAAACTGCAGCAATCGCTCCCGTGCAGCCACTTCACCTGGTGTCCAGTGTGCCGCCAATGATTCATGCCACGGCAATCGCGGCAGCAGCTGTAGAGCATCCAGCGACAGCGATGCGGGCCACTGCCGCGGCGAGGACCAAGCCTGTGGTGACGCTTTGGGTGCAGCCACCACCAAGTCGCGCAGAAAGCTGCGCCAGAAGGGTGTGAACACTTGATAAGGGCCGCCGCCGCCAGTGCGCAGCTCCCATGGCTCGCGCAGCAGTGCGGACTGACTGCTGTGCACGGCAACACCCATGCCGGGCAGGGTATCGCGCAGCGAGTTCTCGACTGCTTGGGCGGCTGGTTCATAGCGACGGTTGAAGTACAGCGTGCTGCTGCCGGTCTCACGTGCCAGTTGCAACAACGTTGCTTGGGCTGGACCGTGTCGCAGCAGCAGCTGTGAACCGCGCTCGCGCAGGCTTGCATCCAGCGCCTGTAGCGACCGATGCAGCCACCAGCGTGATGCCGCACCGGGTGCCCAACCGCTTTCTTCGTCGGGGCTCCAGATGTAGACGGGCACGATGTTCGTGCCGCTCTCGACTGCTGCCAGCAGCGCAGGGTTGTCTGCCAGACGCAGGTCCTGCCTGAACCACACCAATGCCGTCGGTTGCATCCTCAATCCTTTGGCGGCTGCTGCATTAACTCGTAGATGACATCACAGACAGCGTTGATGGCTGTAGCCCGGGCACTACTGGGACGCCACACCATGCCGATGTGGCGTGCTGGTGAAGGCTTGGCAAACGGCACGATAGCCACGCCGCGGGCGCCGCCATATGCACCTTTGCTGGCCAGCTCCGGCAGCAGTGTAACGCCCGCACCCGAGGCCACCATCTGCCGCAGCGTCTCCAACGACGTGGCACGAAAATCCTGTTTCTCATGTGCACCGCTGCGACTGCACACCGCTAGTGCCTGATCGCGCAGACAGTGGCCGTCTTCCAATAGCAGCAACGTCTCGCCGTCCAGATCATCAACTTGCGCCTGCTTGCGTGTGGCGAGCCGATGCCCTTCAGGTACCGCCAGCACGAAGGGTTCTGAATACAGCTGGCGCTCGCTGAACTCCTCGGTGTCAACCGGCAACGCCAGGATGCCAGCATCAATCTCACCGCTGTGCAGCTTGTGCAGCATCGGCCCGGTTTGATGCTCATAAAGCATCAGGTCCAAGCGGGGCAGCTGCTTGCGAATACGTGCTGCCACCACCGGCAACAGATAAGGGCAGATAGTAGGCAGCAGTGCCAGACGTAGCCGGCCTGCCAGCGGATCGCGCAGCTGCTGTGTCACAGCCACGATGTCATCGCTTGCTTCGAGGATCCGACGTGCTCGCAGAACTACCGCCACACCGGCATCAGTCAGCACGCTATGGCGCGGCTGGCGTTCAACCAGCTGCACACCCAGATACTCCTCGAGCTTGCGCAGCTGAGCCGACAAGGTGGGCTGACTGACAAAGCAGAGCGCTGCCGCTTGGCCGAAGTGACCCGTATCAGCCACTGCCACCAGATAACGCAGATCTTTGAGTTTAATGTCAGCCATGCGCCGCTGCCCCTGTGATTTTCACATCCGGTGGCATCAGCTTGTAGACAACCGGCGTTACCAGTCGTGCCAGCAAAGTGGAGGTAACTAAACCGCCGATGATGGTCCAAGCCATCGGCGCATACAGCCCCGAGTTCTCGATGGCCAAGGGCAGCAGTCCGCCGATAGCAGTGGCCGAGGTCAGCAAGATGGGCAGGAAGCGCACTTCACCTGCTTGCTCAATCGCATCGTCCAGGGGCACGCCCGAGGCGCGCAGCTGGTTGGTGAAATCCACAAGCAATATTGAGTTTTTAATTTCGATGCCCATCAATGCCACAAAGCCGATGCCTGCGGTAAATGAGATGTCGTTGCCCGTCAGCAGCAACATCAGCAAGCCGCCCATGATGCCCAGCGGCACAACTGTCAGCACGATAAGCGTAGAGCGATAGTTGCCAAACTCTAGGACCAGGATGGCAAAGATGCCAAACACTGCCACCACACTGGCTACGCCGATGCCACTGAATGCCTCGGTGCTGGACTCAGCCTCGCCACCCAACACATAGTGATAGCCGCGCGGCCAGTCATAGGCTTCAAGCTTCTTAACGACATCCCGAGTGACTGCACCGGTGTTATAGCCCTCGACCACCTGCGCATCGACGGTCACCGATCGCTCGCGATTAAATCGCTGGATCCGCGTTGGGGCTGGCTTAAATTGCAACGACGACAGCTGCGACAGCGGCAGCGAGCTGCCATTAGCAGTGGGCACGCGAATTTCATCCAGCGTGGCCAATCCCGCGCGGTCAGCGATGGCCGATCGCACCACGATGTCGTACTGCTCGCCATCGCTACTCTTGAAACTACCGGCAGGCACACCCGACACAGCCAACCGGACAGCTTTGTCGAACTCTACCGTGGGCACACCTAGCATGGCGGCCTTGTGAGGATCCGGCTGCAGTTGCAGATTGGTGCGCGCTACGCGCAGTGGATTGGTGACATCGCGTGTGCCAGGCACTGCTTCAAGTTGCTTTTGCATCTCGCCAGACAAGCGCCGAAGCACGTTCAGATCTGGCCCCAGGACTCGTACCGAGATCGGTGCCGAGATAGGTGTGCCTTGCACGAACTCACGCACTTGGATGCGCGCACCAGCATAAGTGGCAAATTCTTTGCGCAGTTGCTCCAGCAGCACTGCAGTGCCTCGTGCATCGTATTCATGCAGCTGCACAAACACTTCGCCTAGGTTGGCAGCGTCACTGCGTACGATCTGGTTGTAATAGACCTGCGGATTACCATGACCCAGATTGGTGAACCAGTCGCGTACCTGTGCATGGTTCTGCAGGCGTTGCTCAACAAATCGTAGCGCGCGATCGGTCTCTGCCAAACTGCTGCCGTTGGGCGCGTCGACCAGCACCATGAACTGCGGCGTGTCGGCCTTGGGAAACAGGCTGCTACCTAGCGACACTGCAAGCAGCAGCGATAACAGCAATGCACCACCCAACGATACGGCCACTGTGGCGCGCGGCCGTGCCAGGCAATAGTGCAGTGCTGGGCTGTAATACCGCTGGATAGCGCCCATCAATTTTTGTAATAGCGGGCTGCCGTGGTCTTGGCTGTTCTCCCCACCGTTACCCGGTTTGCCCAGCACACGACTGGCCAAGAAAGGAATGAAAAATAACGCGACCAGCAGTGAGCCCAGCACGGTGGCCATCACCGTAATGGGCAACACACGAATGAACTTGCCCGGTGTGCCCGGCAGCACAGCCAGTGGCAGAAAGGCCAACAGCAGCGTGGCAGTACAGCCGACAATGGCCTCGAAGATTTGCCGCGTCGCGGCGATGGCCGCCTGCGTGCGCGACAAGCCCATGCGCAGGTGACGGGAGATGTTCTCGACGACCACGATGGAGTCGTCCACCAGCAGACCTAGCGACAACACAAATCCGGCGATGGTGATCTGGTTCAGTGAATAGCCCACCAGATACAACACAGTCATACCCACTGCCAGCGACAAGGGTACCGATACCATCACAATGCCGGCAGCCCGCAGGCCAAGGGGCAGCAAGGTCACCATCACCAGTGCGATAGCAATGCCAAAGTCGATGCCCAATCGGCTCAGACGCTTGCCAACGTTCTCACTCTGTGCAAAGCCATGTTCAAGTCGGATGCGCGCCGGCAAGGTGGTGGCGTACTGCGTCAGCGCTGCATCGATAGACTGCTGTACCGCAATGACATTGAAACCGTCTTTTTGGTTGGCCGTGACAAAGACGGCACGCTCGCCTTTGTAGCGGCCCACATAGCTGTGCGGCTGATCGGCCCAACTGACTTCGGCCACATCCCGTACCCGCAGCAAACGCCCACCCACCTGTCCGACTGCAGTGTCACGCACTTGATCCAGATCGCGGTAGCTGCCGGATGTTTGCAGACTGAAGCTGCGGCTGCCGATGTCGACAATGCCGGCAGGGATGCTGGCATTGTCACTTTGTAAGGCACGCGCCACGGTGTCGGCTGACAGATGCGCTGCAGCCATGCGGCGCAGGTCTAATTGCACCCGCAATTCACGCGATGGATAGGCCCAGGTTTCTGCACCGCGCACACCGGGAACAGTCTTGAGCAGGTCTTTGAGTTCGCGCGCCCTATCTTCCAGTTCGGCATACGGCGCATCGGGCGACACCAAAGCAACCTGTGCGATGTTGACCAGTTGCGGGTCCATGCGGCGCACTTCGACGCGCCGGATTTCCGGTGGCAGCTGGGTTCGCACGGCGTTGACTTCGCGCGTGACCTCTTCAACTTTCTTATCGGCATCTGCCGAGGCCTCGAACTCGATGCCGATTGAGGCCACACCATCGGCGATGCCCGTCTCGATCTTGCGCACATCATCCAGTTGCGCCAGCCGATCTTCTATCGGTTTGACAAACAGCCGTTCCAGATCCACGGGGTCTGCGCCGGGATACACACCGACGATGAAGGCCGCACCAAACTTGATATGCGGATCTTCTTCACGCGGCAGGCTCAGAAACGAAGCCAGGCCTACAGCGGCAAGACAGCTGAACGCTACCAGCGTGAACTGGTGACGACGTATCGGGAACTCGAGCAGTTTCACGGCAGCTGCACCGCATCACCCTCATTGAGGTAAGCGGCGCCAGCGGCAGCCACCGATTCGCCGATTGTCACACCGCTGCGTAGTGCGACGCCGTTGCTGGCAACGAACGCCACCTGCACCGTACGTCGCTGTGCCTTGCCGGCTTGGATGACAAACACACTGGCTTGATTGCCATTACCCTCAAGTACGGCTGCGACCGGCACCCATGCCAACGGCGTATCGCCGGCGCCTCGCGGTGTGATCGACACTCTCGCCACCATGCCAGTGGCAACACCGGCAGGGGGAGCTTGCAGCAAGGCTTCAATTTCAAATAAGCCACTACGTTCATCCGCAGCAGCACCGATGCGTGTGACTTTTGCCGATAGTGCAGTGCCGGCAAACGCATCCAGCGTTACGGTCACGGTGTCGCCGCTATGGACTTGCACCAGTTCGCGGTCTGACAAACCGGCCCGTACAACATAGCCACTGTCTTGCGCTCCGATCACCAGCACCGGCTGACCTGCGGGCACCAGCTCCTGCGGCTCTGCCAGTCGGCGCAGTACCACTGCATCGCGCGGTGCCACGATAGTTGCGCGGTCATGGTTAAAGCGCGCGGCGCGCAGTTGCGCCGCCGCCATCGCTGCTGCCGTACGCAGGTTTTGCAGCTGCTCCAGCGCAATCACCTCGTCGGCCTGCAGACGTTCGCCGCGCGCCAGATCACGGCGCGCTTTCTCATCCGCCCGCTGCGCCTGTTCCAGTGCCGCGTCGGCTTCGGTCAAATCGATACGCGCCAGCAGCTGTCCTTGCCGCACGCGATCGCCGACGCGTGCAGGTAACTGTGCAATGACTCCGCCGACCTTGAACGACAGGCGCATTTCATCGGCGGCCACCACCAGACCGGTGGTGTTGATGGGCGGCAGTGCCGGACCTGCCCAAGCGTTGATGGCTTGCACGGGAGTCGGCGCGGCGACTGTGGCAGCAGGTTTGCCATTGCAACCGGTCAGGACCGTCAGCACGGCGATGGCGGTGCCAGCCAGCAATACAGGGCGACGCGTCATGGCAGCAGATCCTTGGCAGTAGTGCGCAGCATCGGTAATTCGCCGCTGCCGGTGGCGTAGTCGAGTTCGGCGGTACGCTGCAGCAGTTCGAACCGTGTGGTGTTGAGACCCTGATGCGCTGCAGTCGCTGCAGTACGCGCATCCAAAAATTCGACTTGGCTGATGCTACCTTCATCACGCTTGCGGCCAGCGATGCGCAGGGCGGCATCAGCAGCTTGTTGTCTGGCCGCTGCAGTGCTCAGTGCATCACGGGCGACAGCCAATGCGTCGATAGCTTGTTGGACTTCCAGCGCCACACGCTGAGCAGTGGCCTGGCGTGCGACGGCTGTACGCCGGCCGGCAATGCGTGCTTCGTCCGCAGCAGCGCGGCTTGCGCCACCATCAAAAAACTTCCAACTCAGCACCAGCGAGGCACTGACAAAGTTATAGCCGGAGCCCAGCCGGTACTGCTCACCTTGCGTGCCAGCGTCGACACCCAGTGCCAACTGTGGTGCCAGTGCCGCACGGGCTATACGCAATTGCGCGTCGGCGGCCTTACCCAGTGCGTCCAGTTGCGCCAGCTCGGCGCGATTTTGCAGTGCCGCATCACGCAGCTGTAGCTCGGGTTTGCTGGTGCTATCCGGCGCGCTGGCTGCGTCGGCCTGTTCAAGCGGCGTATCCAGCGGCCGGTTCATCAAGAAGTTTAGATAGCTGCGAGCTTGGACCACGGCACCCCGCACTGCGCCCAGTTGCTGTTGCACAGCCAGCTGTTCGGCTTGTGCGCGCAGTACTTGATCTTGAGTGATGCGACCGTTGGCGTGCAGCGAACTGACCACGCGCAGGTTCTCATCCAGCAGTTGGCTGCTGCTGCGCACGATCTGCTCGTTACCTAGCGCCATCAACCAGCCCGCATAGCCGATGGTCACATCGCGCTGCAGCTGCCGCGCCAGTGCTACGCGCGCGTATTGCTCGCTGCTTAGCAGCTCGCGTTGTGCAGCCACTGCAGCGGGTATGGCGGGTTGATACAGCGGTTGACGCAACGAGATGCGGGTGTCTTGTTCGTGCTCGCGCTGAAACGCGATGGACTGGTCGGGGAGTGTGCCGAAGCGCGCCGGCT
>CANFSB010000098.1 GCA_947449495.1 Pseudomonadota bacterium | reverse complement strand
TCGATGGCCGCGCAGATGGCGACCACCACAGCGCCCTCGGTGGCGGCGCGGGCGCGCACCGCGTCCAAGTGCGGGTTATTGGTAAATCCGCTCTCGTTGACATTGGCCACGTACATGACCGGCTTGAGCGTAATCAGGTGCAGATCGCGCAGCTCCTTGCGCTCATCGTCGCTCATCTGCATCGAACGCGCCGGGTTGCCGTTGTTCAGATGCTCGCGCAGACGCTGCAGCAAGTCACGGCGGCGCAGGGCCTCCTTGTCGCCAGACTTGACCAGCTTGGCGGCGCGATCGACGGCCTTCTCAACGCTCTGCAGGTCTGCAAGACCCAGCTCGGTGTCGATGACGTCGATGTCGGCAATGGGGTTAACCCCGCCGGCCACGTGAATGATGTCGTCGTCCTCAAAGCAGCGCACCACATGCGAGATGGCATCGGTTTCGCGGATATGCGCCAGAAACTGGTTGCCCAAGCCCTCGCCCTGCGAGGCACCGGCCACCAAGCCGGCGATGTCCACAAACTCTATGGCAGTGGGCAGGACCTTCTCGGGCTTGGCGATGGCAGCCAACGCATCCAGACGCGGATCGGGCACACCCACCACGCCCACATTGGGGTCGATGGTGCAGAACGGATAGTTCTCGGCTGCGATCTGCGCACGCGTCAGCGCGTTGAAGAGGGTGGACTTGCCGACATTGGGCAACCCGACGATGCCGCACTTGATGCCCATATGCCTTAGACCTTCTGTTTGCCGTCTGCGGAGTGGAGGGATTTCATGACCTGCTGCGCGCCCTGCTCCAGCACGCGCGGCAGGCAATCGGCGCCGGCATAGGTGCCGTCGTCGAGTAACTGCTGCTCGGCCGCGGAAGCGCGGCCCAGCACAAAATCGGTGACCAGATCCCGCGAACCGGGATGGCCGATGCCCAGCCGCAGTCGCCAGAAGTCCTCGCCCAAATGGGCAATGAGGTCTTTGAGGCCGTTGTGACCACCCGAACCGCCGCCCTGCTTCAGGCGCACTACGCCAGGCAGCAAGTCGAGTTCGTCGTGGACCACCAGCACGCTGGCGGCAGGGATCTTGTAGAAATTGGCCACAGCGGCGGTGACTCCGCCGCTGCGGTTCATATAAGCCTGCGGCTTGACCAGCCAGAGCTCTGTACCGGCCACCCGCACGCGGGACAGCTCGGCATCAAAGCGCGGCTCGCGCCGCCAACTTCCGCCATGACGCCGGGCCAGCTCGTCGACGAGCCAAAACCCGGCGTTGTGACGGGTCTGCGCATACTCCTTGCCCGGGTTGCCCAGGCCGGCGACCAGTTGGATGTCGGTACCGGCCATGGGTGCGGGGGCAGGATGCAGCGCGGACGCGGCTTACTTCTTCGCCGGAGCCTTGGCAGCAGCAGCAGGCTTGGCAGCCGCCTTACCCGCAGCGGGCTTGGCTTCTGCGGCAGCAGCGGCCTCGGCCTCGGCTTCCTTGTCGACGCGCGGCGCGTTGATGACCACCACCGGTGCGTCGTGACCGTGCACCAGCTCGGGGATGGTGACGCCGGCCGGCAGCTTGAGGTCCGACAGCTTGACCGATGCATTGATGCTCATCTGGCCCATGTCAACTTCAACCGACTCCGGCAGATCCTTGGGCAAGCACTGGATCTCGATATCCGAACGCACGTGCGACACCGTGCCGCCCTGCAACTTCACGCCGGGGCTGGTGGCCTCGTTGAGGAAGCGGATGGGCAGATGGACGCGAAGCGGCTGGTCTTCGAACACACGCAGCAGATCGACGTGAACGACGGCGTTCTTGGCCGGGTGCATCTGCACGTCCTTGACGATGACAGCCTGCTTGGTGCCGGCCACATCGACATTGACGATGGTTGAATAGAACTTCTGGTTGTCGATCACCAGCAGCAGCTTCTGATGGCTGAGCGAGATATTGGCCGGTGCGGCGCTACCGCCGTACACAATGGCCGGCACCTTACCCGCGTGACGCAGGCGGCGGCTCGCACCTTTGCCCTGGTCGTTGCGCGGTTCGGCGCTGAGTTCGAAAACAATACGCATGTTGATCTCCTGACGTTGACACAACGGCACGCCGCCGCGACCTGCGGCGCGCCACCTTCAAAAAACTAATCGATATACAGCGAGCTGACGGACTCTTCGTCGCGCACGCGACGGATGGTCTCTGCCAGCAGTTCGGCCACAGACAGCACGCGAATGCGGCTGCAGGCCTTGGCTGCGGCAGACAGCGGAATAGTGTCGGTGACCACCAGCTCATCGAGCTCTGAGGTGGAGATGCGCTCGACAGCCTTGCCCGACAGCACCGGATGGGTGATGTAGGCGATGACCTTGCGCGCGCCCTGCTCTTTAAGGGCTACCGCGGCCTGGCACAGCGTGCCGGCGGTATCTACCAAGTCGTCGATGAGGATGCAGCTGCGATCGCGCACATCACCGATGATGTTCATGACCTTGACCTCGTTGGCACGCGGCCGGCGCTTGTCGATGATGGCCAGATCGCAGTCATCGAGCTGCTTAGCCAGCGCACGCGCACGCACCACACCGCCCACATCGGGCGACACCACGATGAGGTTCTCGTGACGCTGACGCCAAGCATCGCCCAGCAACACCGGTGAGCCATAGACGTTGTCTACGGGGATATCGAAGAAGCCTTGGATCTGGTCGGCATGCAAATCGACGGTGAGCAGGCGATCGACACCCGCGCCGGCGATCATGTTGGCCACCAGCTTGGCGGTGATGGCAGCACGCGTGGCACGCGGACGGCGATCTTGGCGCGCATAACCGAAGTACGGAATGACTGCGGTGATGCGCGCGGCCGAAGCACGGCGGCAGGCATCGACCATAACCAGCAACTCCATGAGGTGGTCGTTGGCCGGCGGGCAGGTGGACTGCACGATGTAGACGTCGCGGCCGCGCACGTTTTCCATCAACTCTACGTTGACTTCGCCATCGCTGAAGCGGCCCACTGAGGCACGACCAAGGGGCACCGTCAGGTGCCGCGCGATATCATGGGCCAACGCCGGATTGGCGTTGCCCGTGAAAAGAGCCATCGATTGCTCGGTCACGGTCTCGAACCTGCAAGGCAGTCTGCGGAACCGACAATTATAGCCCAGCGCTGCCTGTACGTCATTTCAAAACCAGCCGGGGGGCTCTCCATGACCGAATTTTCTGACGACTTCGCGGCCACACGCCGCCGCTTTCTGGGTGGCGCCACTGTGGCAGCCGCCACCGCCGCCACCAGTCTGGCTGCCGGCCTTACCGCGGCCACCGCCCAGGCTCAGACCCCTGCCCCTGCCGGCTACCGCCCACCGCAGGCTGCGCCGCTGAAGGACGTGGCTGGCAAAGTCGCCTACATCACCGGCGCCTCCAGCGGCATCGGCTTAGGCATTGCCCGTGCCGCCTACAACGCCGGCATGAAGGTCATCATCGGCTATATCGATGACACGCAGATCGAAGGCGCGCTGGCACTGTTTGCCGACAAGTCGCGCGTGCATGCCATCAAGCACGACGTGACCGACCGCGCCGGCTGGGTGCGGCTGGCCGATGAAGCCGAGAAGAAGTTTGGTCGCGTGCACCTGCTGGTCAACAACGCCGGCGTGGGCGTGCGCGCCCAAGTGGCCGAAGCCACCCACAACGATTTTGATTGGGGCTTCAATGTAAACGTGGCTGGCGTGTTCAACGGCATACAAACCTTTGTGCCGCGCATGCGCGCCTATGGCGAAGGCGCGCACATCTGCACCACCTCGTCGATGAGCGGCGTACTGCCCGGTGGCAAGGCCGGCATCTATACGGCTAGTAAGTTTGCAGCGATGGGCCTGATGGAAGCGCTGCGTATCGAATTGGAAGAAACCAACATCGGCACGTCGGTGTATCTGCCCGGCGCAGTCAACACCAACATCGGCCGCAGTGAGTTGTATCGCCCCGAGCAACTCAAGAATGCACCGCGTGCTGCCACTGCTGCACCGCTGCCGCGCCCGCCCGGTGGCATGCCGGGCAACCCGCCGGCACCGGCCGGTATGGACCCGATCGAAGCAGGCGAAGTGGTGATGGCCGGCATCCGCAACAACGATCTGTTCATCTTCTCGCACCCCGAATTCAAGCAAGGCATCGCCGAACGTTTTGAATCCGTGTTGGCCTCGATGCCCACGGGGCATCAGCCCACGCAAGAGCGTTTGAATCTTGAGCGCGTGACCATGCGTGTACCGCTGTACGCCGCAGAGACCGCCAAGCTGCAATCACGCAGCAAGTAAGCGGCAACAAAAAGGCCGCGGCGGTTGCCCGTCGCGGCCTGTATCCATCGGGCAAGCCGGCTCTGCAGCCGGCTGCCTCAAGCACTCATCAGAACGTCAGGCTCAGACCCAGCTTGTAAGCACGGCCGATGGTGTCGTAGAACACCGCGTTCGTGCCGCCATTGGCTGCACCACCAAAGCCCGTACCCGTCGCCACCGGCGGGTCCTTGTCGAACAGGTTGTCGATGCCACCCCACACCCGCAGAGTCTTGGCAAAGCCCAGATCCTGGAAGGTATACGAAGCATTGAGTGCGAACACCTGATAGCTGGGCACCGAGTTCACATCAGAACTGGTGTAGCGACCGGTAGCCATCAACGCCGTGTAGTTGGAATCCGACGGCGTGGTGCCCAGGTAATTCATCTTGCCCGAGCTGACATAGCGATCCTGCAGCGTGGCGCTGAAGTTCCCCAGTACATAGGTCGCCGAAAGCGTGGCCAGCCAATCAGCCGAAGGCTGGTTGTCTGACAGGAAGCTGTTGGCCGTACCGACCTGACCCACCACGTTGACACGTGAGGTCGGATCCGGTGTCGGCTGGAAGCTCTGCTCCATCATATGAGTGGCCAGGAAGCGGAAGTTGACCGCACCATAGTCATTCAAGTTCAGCTTGTAGCTGCTGGTGATGTCAAAGCCGCGATACAGGTATTCGCTGCCATTGAACGCCAGCGCACGCAGGTTGCTCACACCCTTATAGCTCTTGCCGTTGAACGTGTAGGTCGTGCCGTCCAGCGTCAACAGATTGCAGAACTCTGCAATGTTGGACACCTGGCAGCCATCGAGCACGCGCCGCACATTGGCCTGTTGGACCGCGTCGGTGATCTTGATGTTGAAGTAGTCGATGGCGAACTGGAAACCAGGCAGCGCATCGGCAGGCGTCAACACGATACCGGCAGTGAACGTGTCTGCCTTCTCAGGCTTCAGATCGACATTGCCTTCGAGGCTCCAGTTACAAGCATCCACCTGATTGCTGCCCACCGGGCCGCAGAAACCAAAGATGCCGCCGGCTTGAATCTTCTGGCCGTAGTACAGCTCGCGGAAGTTGGCTGCACGGCTATCGCGCGAGTAAGTACCACGCAGGCGAACCGAATCCACCAGATCCCAGTTGAGGCTGGCCTTGTAGGTCAGCATGTCGTGGGTGCGCTTCTCACCGGTGGTGCCAGCCTTGCCCTGGTTCTCATACTGCGAATAACGCGCAGCCAGGTTCACATCAAAGCGCTTGGCCATCGGTGCATCACGCAGCAACGGCAGATCCAGCTCGCCATAGCCTTCGATCACATTGACGTTACCGGCAAACGACTCGCCGTACTGAATCAAGTAATCGGTACGCACGTAGTCGGGCGCGCCGCCCTGTGAGCCGACGTTCTCGCCCTTCTCCTGACGATACTCCATACCGGCTGCAGCCTTGAAGGCACCAGCGCCGATACCATCTGACACGTTACCGGTCGTGTTGAACGCAAACACCGACTGCTTATAGGTCAGCTCTTCGAGCAGATAACCAAAGGCGTAGTCGTGTGCGGCCTTGGACATTGCGCCAGTGCCGAACGGATTGAGTGCAACGCAACCCTTGGCAATCGGATCGGTCGAACCGGTCAGCGTGGCGCGGCAGATAGCCTGACCCAGCGTGGCCGAACCGGCACGCGTGTCGATCACCGAGTCGATGGCGTAGTTATAGGCATTAAGGTGACGGTTATCGGCCACCAGCTGCGAACGCTTGGTCTCGCCGTACTGGAAGTAGCCGTCCCAGGTCCAGCTCGTGCCGGCAAAGCGACCATCGAGGCCCGCTGCCAAACGCTTCACTTCGGTGTTGAAGTCCGAGTGCGAATCGATCTGGCTGGTCCAATCCTTGTTGTAGAACGCAAAGCCGCCCGGGAACAGTGCGGCAGCAGCCTGCGCTGCCTTGAGCGAACCTGCACCAGTGGCGGTACCGAGGAACGCATTGTCGGCGTTGATAGCCGTGAACTGCGCATCCAAGCCGCCCGTGCGGTTGGAAGTGACCACCTTGCCGTAGCTGGCATCAACGCTCAGGTTCAGGTTGTCGGCCAACTCATAGGTCAGCGTCAGGGCGCCGACATCGCGCTTAACAGGGGCGCGCAGGTTGGAGTACTTGTAGGCCGACTTGCCGTCACCACCGACCACGGTGTTAAACGGCGAACCGGTAGCGCCAGTGCCCACGTTATAGGCCACGGTGCCGGTGCCAGCAGCGTTCACGCCATAGGTCGGCGCGCCAAACGGTGCACCGAAGTTCTGGAACACACCGGCATCGCTGATCTGCGCAGCGCGTGCGTTGTCCTTGAGCAGGTACTGCGGCGCCGTGGCGCTGGTGCCGCCGTTGGCGGTGCTGTCCGGGTTGTTCACGAAGGCAGTGCCACGGGCGCACCAGTCGCGCACGGTGTAGCAACCGATCGAATCCGACTGCTGATGCTCATAGCCCACGCTGAAATGACCGCGGCCCTCGTTAAAGCTGCTGCCAAAAGCCGCAGCAATGTGCCGATCCTTGCCATCGCTCTGCGCGGTCTGGCCGAAGTCCACATCCAGCTTGCCGCCCTCGAGCTTGCGAGCCAGGAACACGTTATTCACACCCGAGATGGCGCCCGAGCCGTAAGCGGCCGAAGCACCGCCGGTCACAACGTCCATGCGCTCGATGAGCACCGACGGAATGAAGTTGAGATCGACGCCATCACCCTGGTTGGTGGGGACGAAGCGGCGGCCATTGACCAGGTTCAACGTGCG
>CANFSB010000097.1 GCA_947449495.1 Pseudomonadota bacterium | reverse complement strand
GCGGCAGGACCTTTGAACCAGCGGATGCCTTCTGCAGTGCCATAGCGCGGCACCAGTGCAATGTGCACCTGCTGATCCGGGTGCCACTGGTAGTAAGGGCCGCCGGCCTTAACCACATCCAAGTCAGTAATCAGCGGAAAGAACGGAAAGACCGCCCACTCATCGGTGATGGCAAAGTCGTGTACACAGGCCGCATAGGGCATTTCGAACCAGACTTCATTGATCAGCTTGCGATCCGGTCCGAACACATAAAAGGCAATGTCGCGCGTGGCATCGCCACGAGCCTGATACGAGAACGCCAGCAGCTCATTGGTGATCGGATCCACCTTGGGATGGGCCGTGAAGCTGGTGGCAGTGATCGCGCCGTCGATGTCGTCACGCTGCAGCGTGTCGAGGGTATCGGGGTCCATGCGATAGGGCAGGTCGTCTTCTTTGAGGGCATAGAGCCGGCCTGCATGAAACAGCGCTGTGGTGTTGCCCGCCCCCATGTGCACGCCCGCGACACTGGGATCGTTGGTGTAGCGGTTGCGATACCGGCCAAACAGGCCGCGCTGCGCAGCCTTTTGATGCTTGTAACGCTCGGTCTGCACCCAACGACTGCGGTAGTCGACCTGGTTATTGCCAAAGCGGAACATGTGGATCATGCCCTCGCCGTCGATGAAGATGTCGTCCTCGCGGCCTGAAGGATACTGACGATCGGCGCCTACCCGGTACAACGTGCCTTCAAGCCCTGCTGGCAATGCGCCTTGGGTCAGCTCCAAGCCGCGGATGTCGCATTCCGTGCGCAGCGGCTCACCCCAACCGCGGTACAACTCAATGTCAGGAAACCGCACCGGTTCGACCATGGTCACTTCCTGCCAGCTTTCTTGTCTTTGTCTTGATCCTTGTTCTGTTCGTCGGCGTCACCGTCCGGGATGGCGACTTCAACCACCTTCACGGCCGTCTTTGCAGTCACCTTCACTGCCGTAGTGGCAACCGACACTGCTGCGCCGGCAACAGTGGCAACAACGCAGCCAGACATCAAAGGCGCCGACACCAATAGCAGCACTGCGCAACGCAGCATAAGCCTGTTATGACGCATCAGTGATAAGCCGCAGGCAGTGGGAACAAGCCATCGTACGGCGGCCAGTTAGGTGCAGGCCTATCGTCAGGTGCGTAGTAGAAGGCCGCATGGATGTCGCGGATCTTGCTGTGATCAATATGAAAGACCTCTGTGAAATGATTGCGGCGCTTGGTGTTCTTGGCCTCGCGGCGGAACATGGCCGAGGCCATGACGGTCTGTGACTCTTCGTCGATCACATAGAAGTTGCGTATCGCGACAATGGCCACACCAAAGTCACCCTGCGTGCGGCAGTCAGTCTTGCCGTTATTGCCCAAGTCCATCGCCGGCGTCATGGGCGTGTTGAACGTCGGGAAGCCGTTCTCGTAGCGCGTGCAACCGGGGTGTCCTTTGACGATGTAGCTGTTATGGCTGGTGATGCCATCAAAGTAGCTGTTGACCACGGCTTGCAATGCTTCTCGCTGCAAACGCTGGCCTCGTGGCACTACACGCTGTGCGGGCAGCGTGGCGCGCAAGGTGTCGATGTTGAACGGCGTCTTGGCGGGTTCACCAGTCATGCCCGGGTCGCTCTTGCGCGAGATGAACCACTCGGCTTCGGTGACTTGGTTCCATTGCACCTTGAGGCGCAGGGCTACTACGGCTTCTTCTTCTCCCAACATCACCGTGCCGAAGTAACCCGCATGACTTTGCACCGGGTCCAGGTAGCGGCGCTGCACTGAGCCAAGACCGGTCATTAGCTTCCACAGCCCCTGCCCTTCGGGTACGACCACAGCGTTCTCGGTTTGACGAAAGCCAACCCACAGACCAGCAGCATCGGGCTTATGAGCGCTGACGCCGGCAAGGTAGGTGTCTAGATGACGTGTCAGGCAGTCACGATTGCAGTTTTGCGCCGAAACCGCGGTAGAGCACAGCAGTGATGCCAGCACACACAACGTCGCCAGAGTTCTGTTCATAGTGGTTCCCCCGTGCGTACGTTGCGCACGAGGCCAGCATACGGATTTCAGTTGCTACGGGCTATCAGCTCGGTGGCAAACAGCATCGCCATCGCGCCGCCGCGTGGGTCCTTGCCCAGGATCGCCGCGCGTTTGAGGTACTGATCGAGCGAAGTCATGCGGGTGGTGGATTCGCATACGTCCACAAAGCCACCCTCGTCAGAGCTGCGCGCATTAACAGCGGTCCAAGCGCGGGCCACGGCACCCTGCCACTGTGCGCCGCGGATCCAGCCGCGTTGCAGCCCGCGCTGCAGCGCAAAGCCGATCATCGCCGTGGCAGAAAACTCGGGGTAAGCACCCGGATGATCAATGACGTTGCGCCACAGGCCGTCGCGGTTCTGCCACGGCAGCAGCGCGGTCATCAATGCACGATAGCTTTGCAGGGCATGCGCGTAGCCAGGATGGTCAGGGGGCAGCTCTGACAAGGTCAGCGCCAGCCCCAACGCCGCAAACCCGTTGCCACGACCCCAAGCTGCATCGGTAGCCGGTTGGTGGCGATAGAGACCATCCGGCCGCAGGTCCAGCTGCTGCATGAACCGCAGGTGTCTGTCGGCCATATCAAAGTAACGACGCTCGCCAGTCAGAGCGCCCGCCTGCGCGACGATGGCCGTGCCCATGAACACCGAGTCGCTGTATTGATCGTGATAGGGCATGAACTGGAGCATCTGACCCGATGGATCAAACCCAAGCTGGGCGACCTTGCGCACCGCAGCGACATAGCGCGGATCACCGGTGCGCCGCGCCAAGTCGGTAAACACGATGTGGCCTGCCATCACCAGCGAGTTAACGCGGAACAGGCTGTCTTTACTGCCATCAACATAGGGCTCTACCAAGCGCTGTACATCAGCCACATCTCCCAAGCGGGCACGTGCGATGAGTGCAATAGCGCCGATATACCAAGGCTGGTCAAAGTCGCGGCCATAGTGCTGCGCCAAAGTCTGGGCCAGCTGCTGCGGTGTGCGGGCTAGGCGATGTTGCAACTGCGTGTGGGCTTCAGAGGGCTTGAGGCCAGCAGCCTTGGCCTGCATATCCGCCAAGGTACCCAGCCACCCTTGCGCCGGGATGCGACCCATATCCGCCACGGGCTGTGAGGCCAAGGCATCGGCCAACCCTGCGGCATCGGTGCCTGCGATGAGCACCAGATCCGGCGCCAGCGTACCCAGCCAGCGCCACAGCACCTGTGACTCGGCGTTATCTCGATAAGCGACACCCGTGGGCGGGAACCGCAGCGGCAGCGCCTGCGGATTGGCCAGCGGGACAGCCAACACACGCCACGGTCGGCTGCGGCGCTGTTCATAGGATGCCAAGACACTGCGCACCGCAGCGGCTGAGGATTCATCACCTTGCAGACCACCGACCAGCACGACCGTAAGCGGCGACCGCGTAGTGGCTTCGACACGCAAAGCATCGATGCGCTGACCGTCAGTGGTCAGGCCAATGTCGTCAGTATCGGTAGCGGATGCTGCGGGCAGTAACGCCACACTCAGCACCAGCAGGTACACGCGCAGCAGCATCGACATGCCTCGGCACTCCCGGATCAGCGCAAACACCAGTGCTGTGCGCCCTGCTCGACCAGAAAGTTTTCTGCCCTGACGCCCTGCAGCATAGCCAGTGTCGCCATCAAGCCCGCCTCAACGCAACTGCCTGCAGCGACAGTCACTGAACGGGGCGCACCGACGACAGGGAACCCGGTCTTGACGTCGAGAATGTGGCCATAGCGCACACCGTCGACTTCGATGTAGCGGTGTGTATCGCCGCTGGTCGCCATACCGCCTGCAGCAAAGTCGAGTAACAAACGTGCCTCGCGGTCGGTGTCAGGGCGTTCCACGCCAACAGACCATGGACCTGTGGCCGGTGCATGGTTGGTCGCCATGTCACCCCCGAAGTTGACAAGTACGGCGACGTCACACTGCATCGCCACCAAAGCCAGTGCGCGATCGACCGCGTATTCCTTGCCTATGCCGCCGAAATCCAGCTCCATGCCCTGCGGTAGGCTGATGTGCGGCGGATTCCAGCTGAGCCTGCCAAAGCCAACGCGCTGCAGTAGCGCATCGACCGTCACTTGATCAGGCACTTTGCCACTGCCATCAAAACGCCAAGCCTTGCGCAGCACGCCCGAGGTGACATCAAACGCTCCGCCAGAGAGCTCATGGCAGCGCGCCGCGAAATCCAGCAAGGACGCGCTCTCGTCATCCAACAGCATGGGCTGGCCGCCGCTGGCATTGATGCGACTGATGATGCTGTCGGGGCGATAACGACTGAACTTGGCTTCGATGCGCCACGCCTCGGCTGCAGCCACCGCACCCAAGCGGCGGGCTGCTTGCGCATCCGCGGTCTCGATCAGGACCTCACAGGGACACGACATGGCCGTGAAAGTCGCCGCACACAGCTGCGCGGCGCGCATGCTGACCGCGAGGTCCCCTGCCATGCGCTGGCGCCTCAGTAATTGAAGCGCCAGTTCAACTGGCAGATGAAGGACTGCAGACTGGGATTCAGATCGAGGCCACTGAGTCCTGCCAGGGTGCTGCTGTGCACCTTGGCATCCTGCTTGTAGGCTTCAATGCGCACCGAGACCTCGTTGTCTTGGTCGAGCTTCATGCCCACCTTGAAGCCGACAGTCTTGGCCGAGAAGGCAGCCAGTCGCGGATCGGCAGACAGGTAGGTGGGGATAGCCGCGGCACTGCTGACGAACAGCGAATAGAAGTCCGCCGCAGTCTGCTGGTAGTAGCGCAGATGCGGCTCGATATACAGATCATCGCCCAACAACGGAATGCGATAGCGCGCATCCACTGTGTCATTGCTGCTGCCCCAGTCATCGGTGCCATGCCGTAGCGAGATGTCGAGAACCGTACGACCCAACGCCACTTTATTGCCCAAATAGATGCTGCGGCGCGAGCGCGATTCGGGTCGACTCTCATATCGGTAGCCCGTAGCAACACCAAGCGTGTTGATGACGCTGACGATCTTGTACGGATCTGTCAGGTAGCCGCTGGAGCTGTCATAGGACAGATTCAGCTGCGTGATCCAGTTGCGTGCCAATACTTGCGTAAGCCCTAACTGACCACCAGTAACCTGCTTGTTGCGATCACCGCCCTTGAGCAGCTGCGTGTAGTCGCTGCCAAAGACAGGTACGCCGCCTACCGGGCTGACCTTATCGAACTCTGCGTTGCCACTTAGACCCAGCGTCGTATTCTTAGCATTGAAGTCACGGCTGAACGAGGCATTGCCAGATATGGACTGAAAGTCCTGCTCATGCGACAGGTGGCCGCCCAATGCCACATGATTGTTCTGCTCAAAGGGCTGAGACCAACTCAAATCACCTGCCACCCGCTGATCGTGAAAACCCGTGTCAAGCGGCAGCGCCCCTGTCGACACGGTATAGACCGTGACCGTTTCCAATTGGGCAACCTTGCGGCCCGACGAAGTGGTGTAAGTCACCGGCGCGCCATTGGTGGCCTTTAGGCTGGTGCCTGAAGGTGTCGCAAACGTCTGCGCTGCCTTGGTGGGCACAGCACCCGTGGGCGAACCACCCGACAGACTGTCATAGGCGCCATTGAGCCCCAGAATGTGCTCATCACCAAAGTCCTTGCGGAGCGTGACGATTGCGTCATAGCTCTGGATACGCCCAGCGCTTTCCTTGTAGTACAAAACGCCTGCGTCTACCTGCAACGGCTTTTCATCATCTGAAGCGAGAGTTACCGCTTCCTGTGATTGCGCCGGCTGTACCAGCAACGCACAGGCAGCAGCCATCAATCCTAGGCGCAGCTCCCCGGGAACGCGCTTTGTCAATTGCATCCGCAGCCTCCGCCACCAAAGCCACGGCCACCACTTGCAGCCTCTTTGCTGAAGTAAATGTGCTCATCGAAGGCAGTGTCGATTGGGTTGGCATCTAGTGCCATCTCAGGTCGGGCCAATATGTCGCGCTCCCAGGGCTTTATACCCACGGAGGCGCAACCGGCAAGGCTAGCTAATGCCAAACCGCACACGGCAATACGAATCAGACGGCAGTTCATGGCAAGTCCTTACTGCAAGGCAGCGCGAATGGTTTTTTCGAGACTGTCGCGTTCCTTGATGCGCCAACCCTCATGGGTCATAAGCACCTTGCCATCGCGACCGATCAACACACTGGTTGGCATGCCTTTGACGTGAAAGCGCTCGGCCTGTGTGCCCTTGGGGTCAAAGACCACGTTGAAGGGCGCGGCATAATTAGCCAGAAAACGATCAGCATCGGTGCGTTCCTGGTCCACATTGACCGCCAGAATCACCAAACCGTCTTTAGCCAAGCTGCCGTGTAGCTGCGCCATCCAAGGAAAGGATTGGCGGCAAGGACCGCACCAAGACGCCCAGAAGTCTATGTAGACGACCTTGCCGCGCAGAGTGGCAAGATCTGGAAAGTCGACTGAGGCAGCTGATGACAGGCTCGCGCCTGCCAATGCCAGCGCGGCAAAAATGAATCGCCAGCGGGTGTGATGCATCGGGAGTCCTGTAAATGAAGGCGAACACTAACAGTGCTTGGACAAGCAACTCACTACGTAGTTTCCACCGACAGAATATTCCCGGGCGACGGCAAAGGGCTTACCGAGGGTTGACGAGCCGCCGGAAGAGCACGTTCGGTGAGCCGGGCAGCAGGCTCTGCATACCCGCCAGTACACTGGCCTCGTGCCCTTCGGCATCAATCTTGATCAGTGCTACTCGCGCATCTAGGCCCAAGGAGTCCACCGACAGCGTCAGCACCGACAGCTCGCTGTCTGTCGCCGCTGCAATGTGGGCACGGTAATAGTTGGACAGCCCCGATGAGAAATTGGGCATCGACATGCCAACAACACTCAGTGCGTCAGACACCGCCGCATTGAGCAAAGTGGTGTTGGTCGTGGTAAACAGACGCGCGTTGGAAGTCAGCAATGCAAAGGTGGTGGGCACCGGTTCAAACGCGATCACACGTCCGGCTGGGCCCGCGAGCTCTGAAAAGCGCTTGGTGTAATGGCCGATGTTGGCGCCGATATCCAGCACCCAGTCCCCGGGGCGGATCAGCGTATGGAGGATGGCGTACTCCGGCTCGTCGGTGACGAACTCGCCACGAGCAATCTGACGCGCAAAGCGCCGGCGCTTGAGCTCGAATTGCCACTGCTGGGGCAAACGGGCGGCGTCACGAATCAGCGCAACACCGCGCAGGTTATTGCGCGGCGGCAAGCT